>NZ_JBBOPI010000001.1:3347500-3435000 GCF_038003525.1 Solibacillus sp. FSL H8-0538
TAATGCCGGCGCTGTTACTGCTGAAGTAACAACTTCAAGTAACGGATAGAAGAATAATGCTAATAAAAATAAGAAAGCTGTCACTACTGCCGAGAAACCAGAGCGTGCACCAGCTGCTACACCTGAAGTTGACTCAACATATGCGGTAGTTGTTGATGTACCAAATAATGAACCAATAGTCGTTGCTACTGCATCTGCCATTAAAGCACGACCTGCACGTGGTAATTTACCGTCTTTCTTCACTAAACCTGCTTGTGTTGCTACCGCCATTAACGTACCAGCAGTATCGAAAAAGTCTACGAATAGGAAAGTTAATACTACAACTAAGAATTGAATGTTTAATAAAGAACCAAAGTCATGGACAATTGGATCAAGTGCTACTCCGAATGTTGGTGATACGTCTGGAATGGCTGAAACAATAGAAGTCGGTACATCCACCAAGTTAAAGATCATACCAACGATTGCTGTAATGACGATTCCTAAGAAAATCGAACCGCGTACATTTTTAACCATTAATATCACTGTTAATGCGATGCCAAATACGGCTAATAGGGCGTTCCCTTCAAATGTACCTAATGTAATTAAAGTTGCATCGCTGTTTACGATAATTCCTGCACCTTGTAAACCCACGAAAGTAATGAACAAACCAATACCTGCTGCTACTGCATATTTAAGTTGTTGTGGAATTGCGTTAATAACTGTTTCACGAATTCCTGTTAATGATAAAATGATAAAAATAATACCTGAAAATAATACGCCTGTTAAACCAGTCTGCCAAGGCAGTCCATACGTTAATACTACCGTATAGGCGAAGAATGCATTCAGACCCATACCCGGTGCTAATGCAATTGGGAACTTCCCAAAAATACCCATTACTAGTGAACCTGCCGCCGCCGCAAGTGCTGTTGCAACAAATACCGCACCTTTATCCATTCCAGCGTCCCCAAGAATTCCAGGGTTAACTGCTAAAATATATGCCATTGCTAAGAACGTTGTAAGACCACCTAAAATCTCGCGGCGATAATTCGTACCCAGTTCTTCAAACATGAAATACTTTTTCATCTTGAAATATTCCTCCGTATTGTTGTCGTCTTCAACATCTGAGCAAATACACGATTCCTTACAACTCAAAAAGACATGCAAAGCTTATGAAGCGCATGTCTACGATTTAAGGATGTCTAGGTATTATTCCCATATATTATAACAGGAAACCTATCTCTTAATCGTAGTCGAATCATTTACGGTGATTCGGTAGAAACTCACGGGCCCTATTCCCGACATTATACGACGACTTTATTTAATTTACATCCTGTACTATATCATTCTACTTTTCGGTTTTCAACCCCAATTACGAACATTATTAGTTTTTTTAAAAAAATAGTTCGGATAAATACATATGAATACAACATTTTTCGTTTTTCTTTGTAGGAACGAAAAGTAACATCTTTACCAAAATATTATTATTGAGTGATAATGTTTACAGGCGTATAATAATAGAATTGTACAAGAGATATTATATTTTTATCAGTAGATTTTTCTAGTTTATATTTAAAATCCACAAATTTTTGCAGTTGAAATCAAAGAAAATATACAGAGGGCTTTGGCGCCCAAAGTCTAGTTTTTGGTTAGATTCAAGAGGATGGTGAGCATGACAAGAGATTCATATTATGATAACGCTAAAGCAATACTGATTGTTTTAGTTGTTTTCGGACATACACTTTCAGGACTACTACATGAAAACAGGCTACTCGATAGCCTATATATGTTTATTTATATTTTTCATATGCCTGCTTTTATTTTTATTTCAGGGTATTTTTCTAAAACAATTCGAACGAAAAACCAAATTAAAAAACTAATAGCTACATTGGTTATTCCTTATATTATTTTCCAGCTTCTTTATTCGTATTATTATATATATTATTTAGATGCATCCATTCAATTTAATCTATTCGATCCTAGATGGGGACTTTGGTTTTTAATTAGTTTATTTTATTGGAAGCTCATGCTACGCCCCTTTGCAACATCTAAATGGATGATTGCCATAGCAATTTTAATTTCACTTACAGCTGGCTACATTGCTGAAATTAATGAATATTTTTCGTTATCAAGAACACTTTACTTTTTTGTATATTTCGTTGCTGGCTATCATATGAATATGCGCTTGATTAAAGACGCCCCTACTTACTACAAGAATGTTGCTTGCGGAATACTCGTCATTCTATTTGTAGTTGTTTATTTTTACGGTGATTTATCGTGGAAAGAATGGTTTTTAGGGAGGCTACCCTATGAGGAAATATCCCATTATTGGTTCGATCAACTCTCACTTAATCGCCTGTTCGTATATGGTATAAGCGCTATCGCAATGTTGGCGTTTCTTATGCTCATACCACAAAAACAGACATGGTATACCTATGTAGGGCAACGAACGATGGGCATTTATATTTTTCATCTAGGCATAATCCAAGGCTTCCGAAAAACTTCACTTTATGAGTGGCTTACTACAAACGATTATTATTTGTTAGTAATATTATTTGTAATACTTATTATTTGGAGCTTATCTTTTAGAATCTTTACAGAAGCGTTAACTAGTTTTAGCTATTCAAAAAACCTCTTCCTACAAAATAGTTTCTACTTTCTATTCAGAAAACAAAAGAAAAACTCTCCGCCACCTGTTGAATAACAAATGGCAGAGAGTTTTGTTTTATTTTATTTTACTATTCCCACTCAATCGTTGCTGGTGGCTTAGACGTAATGTCATAAAGTACGCGGTTCACGTGTTTTACTTCGTTAACGATACGTACAGAGATTTTTTCTAGGACATCGTAAGGAATACGTGCCCAGTCAGAAGTCATCCCGTCGATTGATGTTACACCACGGATACCGATTGCGTAGTCGTACGTACGGCCATCGCCCATTACGCCAACTGAACGGATGTCAGGTAGCACTGTGAAGTATTGCCAAATGTCGCGGTCAAGACCCGCTTTCGCAATTTCTTCACGTAAAATGAAGTCCGCTTCACGTACGATTTCTAATTTATCTTCCGTTACTTCACCAAGTACACGAATACCTAAACCAGGACCTGGGAAAGGTTGACGCCATACGATTTTTTCATCTAAGCCTAGCTCTAGACCTAAAGCACGTACTTCATCTTTGAATAATGTTTTAAGCGGTTCAATTAACTTGAACTGCATATCTTCTGGAAGTCCACCTACGTTATGGTGAGATTTAATTGTTTGAGCAGTAGCTGTACCTGACTCAATGATATCAGTATAAAGCGTACCTTGTGCAAGGAAATCCATACCTTCTAATTTTGACGCTTCTTCATCAAATACATAAATGAATTCATTACCGATAATTTTACGTTTTTGTTCTGGGTCAGAAACGCCAGCAAGTTTACTCATGAAACGTTCACGTGCATCGATTTTAATTAAGTTCATATCGAAGTCTTCTGTGAAAGTTTTCATTACTTGTTCAACTTCACCTTTACGGTTTAAGTTGTGGTCTACGAACATACAAGTTAATTGGTCGCCGATTGCTTTGTGGATTAATACAGCTACAACTGAAGAGTCTACGCCGCCTGATAATGCACAAAGAACTTTTTTGTCGCCAACTTGTTCACGAATTTTTGCGATTTCGATTTCGATGAAGTTTGCCATCGACCAGTCGCCTTTAGCACCACAAATATCCATTACGAAGTTGCGTAATAGATCATTTCCGTAAACAGAGTGACGCACTTCTGGGTGGAACTGTACAGCGTAAAGTTTGCGCTCAGTGTTTGCCATGGCAGCGATTGGGCAAGAAGAACTTGTTGCAATGACTTCAAAACCAGCTGGTACTTCTGTTACATGGTCTCCGTGAGACATCCAAACGATTTGTTCTTTTGGAAGCTCGCCAAATAATTTATTGTCAGAAGTAACATTGATTTCTGCTTTACCGTATTCACGCGTTTCAGCACTTTCAACTTTACCACCTTGCGTATGAGCAATTAATTGCATTCCGTAGCAAATACCTAAGATCGGTAATCCTAAATCAAAAATTGCAGGGTCTACTTTAAATGCTTTTTCATCATACACCGAGTTCGGGCCACCAGAGAATACGATCCCTGCTGCGTTCATTTCTTTAATTTCTTCTGCTGTAATTGTGTGTGGGTGTAATTCAGAGAACACACCGAACTCACGGATACGGCGAGTGATTAATTGGTTAAATTGGCTACCAAAATCAAGAACGACGATTTTTTCTTGCTCTTTTAATAAAGGAGTTGACACGATTTCCACCTCTTCTAATATTGTAAAGGGACCTTATATTTTTGAAATACACATCTTGTCCCAGAGTAGGGCAAGCTACTGTCTTTTCTTATGCGGATGACCTTTAAGATAATCATTCACAATCTGCTAAGAAAAAAAACGCGTCGAAAAAAGCATTTTCTACGCGTTCATATTTCATCTTTATACAAGTGGATAGTACTATCCCAAAAAGGCATAGTTTTCTCCACCACCATAGATAAGTTATTTAAGGTAACTTAGTAGAGACATCTGAACCATATTATCAGACTTATATGAAGGCACACCTATTGATTTTTCTAAATTTTACTCTTTAATGCCCTTAAAATCAACCGATAGTGCGATTGATTAAATATTCCCAACTTTCTTTCATTTTCGTGAAATCAATTTCTTCATTACTTTCCGCATAGACCATTCTCTCGTAGGCATCGGTTAAGCCCCTCATTTTATCTGTTTCAAAATGAGCATCTACCTGTTTTGCGTAGTCTTGTAACGTTTGTCCTGTTGCACGATGTAGCCCGCACAACTCTAGTTGCTTCAATAAACGCATATACGAAGCTTCAAATGTTTGCACATTTTGCGGTTTATTGCGATTCAACTGCACATACATTTTGGGCAACCATTTTTGACGACGTGTAAATAAGATGATTGAAGCGAACGTAGCCGCAGCAACGAGCAATAGTAGCAGCCATTTATAAGAAATGATAAAGCTACCAACTTGAGTTGAAGACGTCTTTTTTGGTTGCTCCGCTAGTTCTTTTTGTTTTTCTTGTTGTAATTGTTGCTCTTCTTGCAGTTGTTCACCTACATCTGGCGCTTCGGTTTCAATGTCGTAATTGATTTGTGCCGGACTTGTAAAGCCCACTGTCGGTTCAAATGGCATCCAACCAACCCCATCGATATAAGCCTCTACCCAAGAATGAGCATCATTATTTGTAATTTCATATGTTCGAATTCCTTCATTATTACGTCCAACCTCTGTACCGCTTGCAAACCCTTTTACCCAACGCGCCTGAATCCCAATCGAACGCAGCATGACGACCATAGATGTTGAAAAATTATCACAGTAGCCATATTTCGTTTCAAATAAAAACTGGTCGACATAATCCTGCCCTTCTGCTGGTACCGGAACATCCTTTATGTCATATTTAAAACCATTTCGTCTAAAATACGATTCAATCGCGCGTGCTTTATCATAAATACTTGTATGGGTTCCGGTAATCTCTTCGGCAAGCGCAGCAACACGCGGCGGAAGACTTTCTGGTAGCTGAAGAAAACGCGCATCCGTCTCACCAAATGTTGTCGTCTCCTTGAGCTTCGTATAGCTATATTGCGGCTGACTATACGTGACGGCATATTCATATAAGCTTACATTTTGTTTATTAGACAACGCACTCAGCTTCTCAGTTTTTACATTGAAGCGTAGTTCACCGTTCGGATACTGCTCTCTATTAAAACCAATATTCGTCGTACGGTAAGGTTGCAAAAGAAACCCATACGATAAAAGAGGCGTGATTACAGCGCGTTGTACAACTTCTTTTCCCTCAGGTAGAGAGAGTGGAATTTCATCCTCTAACTGTAAAATCATATCTACATTCGCGTCAGCTGAATTTTCCCAACCACTCGATGTGTAAAAATCCTTTGTCTCAACACGCCAATACTGTTTTGATGGCGTATCAATCTGAAATACAACCGTATCATCGGGAATAAAAGGCCCACCGAGCTGGCTATCATTATTTCCATAGCCAACTTTCGAAATCGCACCATTCACACCGATACCATTTTCCGCTTGTCCGGTAACCCCTTTAATATACGGAATAGGATCTGGCCATTGAGGCTCTGCTTTTGGTAACATCACTGCAATGATACTTGCTGCACCAACGAGCAATATGACCGGTGTCACATATAAAATATACGTATGCCATTCAATCGCAGTTCCAGTTGCTGTAATCATTCGCTTCACAAATAACAACGCCGTCATAATTAAACCGAGTAGCACTACTTTGACTATCGCCACAGAGCCGTCATAATCACTGAATGTATCTAGCGTTGCAATGAAAAAGACCGTTAGCACGAAGAAATAAAAAATAGTCATTCTCACCGTTACCCAGTGATGAATTAAATAAATGAGCATCCAAATTAAAATGAAAAATAAACTCGTCCTAAACGGATCACTCACTTTGGCCCATTCTCCACTCAATAACACCGCTAAATTACCGCTAAGTTCTTGTCCTAAAAATTGCATACCCGCCGCTGAAAAGACGGAAAAATCACTATAGACATACGTTATAAACCAAGCGATATAACCTAGTTTTAACATCCAGGAAATGACCGCACGAAGCGCAACTAAATTAATGATTAAACATAAGCCCATAAACACAGAAAACCATCCAAAATATCCGGTTCCCGTAAGTTGCATAATCGGCTGTAGCCATTCACGTAAAATGAAAAATATTATGGCATAGTAGATTATTCGTTCGATATTCCCCATTAAATCTCGCTTCACGGCTTATTCACCTCCGAAAAAGCTTGATGAAACATTTCTTTTGTGACATACACTACTTTATTATTCCCCGCATAGGCGCGAATCTCTTGGTGCTGTAAAAGAGCTTCACCACTAACAATGACAAAGCATATTATGGCCCGTGTATATTTCGAGCCGTTCATTAGTAACATGGACAAGCTCTCCTTTAGCTCGCTCGTAACAATAATTAACACAGAACGGCTAATCATTTTTTGCTCTGGTTGAATAATTGTCTCTATACTATGTACCGTGTCACATTCTACAACAGCTAAATGTTGCATTACTTTTTCCAACTGACTTTCGGTACGGATATTCGGATAAAAGAACCGGTATTCCCCAGCCGATAAAAAAGAAACATCGCCTCGTTGCTTCACAATGGCCTTCAGCATCGACGCGGTTAAATCAACCGTTTGCTCAAAATCAGGTTGTTCAGAACGGTCCATACAAATAAATAAACTTTGCGACTGGCGATCCTCAAACTCTTTCGTCCGTAACGAGCCGTTTTTCGCGAATGACTTCCAGTGAATCCAGGAAAAGCGGTCCCCCGGCTGATAGTCCCGTACACCCGTTGCCATCGATGTATCCTTCACAATGGAATACAGGGAAGCAAGGGCACCTTGATCATATTGCATACGTACGGAAGCGGATTTCATCGCAGTCGTTTTCGGATAGACGATAAAAGCTTGTCGTCGCTCGATAACTTTCTTGCGAATCGTCCACCCAAAAAAGTCAGCAAAAACAAATTCTAATCCTCGAAAACAATGTTCTCCGCGCTGCAAATCATGCAAGTCATACGTCCATTGAAATTGCTTTCGAAAACCTACTAAAAATAATCGGCTCGAATACCCTTCTGCATATTGGTAAAACTTCTCATCCATCGGTAGCTCATACACCGTTAAATAGACAAAAGGAAACCAACTATCATTACGAAAGGTCACAGTAATTTCTACCTTGTCCCCTCGCTCTACCTTCGACGGCGCGATGTCACGGCGAATTTCAGAAATGCGTAACGGTACAAAGGCAAGTAAGAGTGAGTATAGTAAAAATGGGGTTACAGTGAAAAACACAAACCAACTAACGAAGCCTCCTTGAAACATCGCAAAACAAAACGTCACAACAAGCAGCGCTACAACCGTTACTAGACGCCTGCTAGTTTGCAAAAAGTTTACAAACGCTTTCATTGCTCCGCAAACCTTTTCACGGGAACGTCTATATTGCGTACAATACTTTTAATTATTTGCTCTTCTGTTACCCCTTCATAACGAGCTTCGGGCTGTATAATTAATCGGTGACTAAATACAAATGGCGCTAAATATTGCACATCATCCGGCTTCACAAAGTCTCGACCACGCATGAGTGCATATGCTTGCGATGCCTTCATTAGCGCAATTGATGCACGAGGACTAACACCTAAATACACTTTCACATGCTCCCTTGTTGCACGCGCAAGCTCCACAATATACGCTTTCACATTATCTTCTACATAAACAGACTTTACTATTTGTTGTAATTCAAGTAGTTGCTCGGTGGAGATGACAGAGGAAATGTTTTGAATCGGCTCGGACTTTTCGGCTCGACGCAGTACTTCGACTTCCTCTTGTAAGGATGGATAACCCATTTTTATTTTTAGTAAAAAACGATCCAACTGCGCTTCTGGTAGCGGGTATGTTCCTTCATATTCAATTGGATTTTGTGTGGCCATAACAAAAAACGGCTTCGGTATAGCAATTGTCTCCCCGTCAATTGTGACTGAGGCTTCTTCCATCCCTTCCAGTAAGGCAGACTGTGTTTTCGGGGATGTACGGTTTATTTCATCTGCTAATACAATGTTACCGATAATTGGGCCAGGGCGGAACTCGAATTGCAACGTTTTCGGATTGTATATCGATACCCCAACAACATCTGATGGCAATAAATCCGGCGTAAACTGGATGCGTTTAAATTTAGCACCGAGCGATTTTGCGAGCGCACGTACCATCATCGTTTTCCCTACTCCTGGCACATCTTCTAGTAGTACATGTCCTCCAGCAAGTAGAGCGACGACACTAAGCTCTGCGATTTCACGTTTTCCAATCATTACTTTTTCTATATTTTCTAGTATTAGTTCAATTTCATTTTTCATTTATAAGCCCCCTAAGATACCTGGAATATTTTTCTGAATTTACTAACTACTTCAAGCATAACGAAAACGACTAGCATGTACAACCTAAAGCACCACTAGCATAAGCCTCCCTCAGTCATTTTTAAGCACTAAGAAAGGCACATCCCCCTAAAAACACAAGGGCAAGATGATGTCCTGCATTATGCGGATGGGAACGTTATACTTATACTTGCTTATCCACAAAAAAAATCGCTTGAAAGCAGCCCCCTCTTTCAAACGATTTAAATTGAAGTTCGGTAAGTGCCATTACGTCTTTTCAAATTACTGATTGTATTCACTTTTGTTGAACATTCGATTAACCGATTAAGTGTCCCAGCAGAATCCGAGTTAAATTGAATCCCCTTTACAATAAGCCGCTCTTTCGTATTGACGAGCTTCATTGTTTTAGGTATAGCTTTTTGCTTATTATTTTTCCGCTTACTAAACTGCTCGCGCGGGTCTTGTAGCTGCCCTTGCAACCCTCCCTGCATAGCATTAAAAAACAATTCATCTGCATTGACAAAGCGTTTTGAGTTGCGGTATAAGCTACTTGTCGCAGCATTCACTCTGGACGCTCTCATCACTTACCTCCCTCCCGAAAATTTCGAGTATAGTTAGGTAATTATATCGACAAAGAACCACAAAACTAAAGAAAACCGCACTACTTATTTAGTAGTACGGTCTTTTTACACTATTCACTTCCAATAATTATCAAAAATAGTGATTGGCAAATGACGTTTATGTTGCGAGCGTAAGTAATGCCCTTCTAATGTTTTACGCGCCTCTCCTGGCAATTCCTTACCTTCTAAGTAATCATCAATTTGATCATATGTGACACCTAAAGCCGTTTCATCCGGTAAAGACGGGCGATTTTCCTCTAAATCAGCAGTAGGCACTTTTAAATAGAGATGGTCTGGACAATTTAGGTGGGACAAAACTTGCTTCCCTTGACGTTTGTTTAAGCGAAAAATCGGCATTAAGTCTGCGCCGCCATCACCGAACTTCGTGTAGAAACCTGTTATCGCTTCTGCCGCATGATCCGTACCAAGTACAACTGCACCATTCATTGCCGCAATTGAAAACTGCACCTTCATACGTTCGCGTGCTTTTTCATTGCCCTTTGCAAAATCACTTAACTCGACACCTGCGTCCGCCAATGCTTGTACACTTGCATCGACCGCAGCTTTTATATTCACTGTATAAATGTTTGTCGGTTGAATATAGTCTAGCGCATCCTGGCAGTCCTGCTCATCTGCCTGTACACCATATGGAAGACGCACAGCCCAGAATGAATATTTCCGCTCGCCCGCTTCCGCATTCAATTCATCGACCGCAAGCTGCGTTAGCTTTCCCGTTAAAGTAGAGTCTTGTCCACCGCTAATGCCTAAAACAAATCCTTTTAAGAAGCTATGTTTTTTTGCATAATCTTTGAGAAAATCTATCGACTTACGAATTTCTTGTTCTACGTTGATTTCCGGCAGAACACGAAGCTCCTCTATTATACGATGCTGTAACTCGCTCATAGGTAACACTCCTTATCGTTGTTCGATTTCGTGTATCATATCACGCACTTCTTGGATATTTCGCATTTTATTATTCCAACATTTTTGGCTTAAATCAACCGGATATTCCTCTGGATTTAGTGAACGCTTATACTCATCCCATAATAAATCTAAATTATCATGTGCGTACTGACGCATTTGTTCAAGCGGAGGATTATCATAAATGACTTTCCCGTTATCAATAACTTTTACGTGCAATTCCTTTGCCTCAAAATCCGTAACAAACTTCGATACAAACGTATGAACGGGGTGGAACATTTTAATGCGCTGCTCTTTAGTTGGATCTTCGTCAGCCATTGTAATATAATCGCCCTCTAATTTACCATTTGTTTTCGCAATAATCCGATATACTTTTTTCAGACCTGGCGTTGTTACCTTTTCCGCATTTGCTGATATTTTTATTGTATCTTTCATTTCACCGTTTGCATTTTCAATAGATACCATTTTATAAACCGCACCTAAAGCAGGCTGGTCATAGGCTGTTATAAGCTTCGTACCAATCCCCCATGCATCAACTCGCGCTCCTTGTGCCTTTAAGTTTAAAATCGTGTACTCATCTAAATCATTTGATACGATAATTTTGGCATTCGGGAATCCTGCTTCATCTAGCATACGACGCGCTTCTTTAGATAAAAACGCAACATCCCCACTATCTAAGCGAATACCGACAAAATTAATTTTGTCCCCAAGCTCTTTAGCCACTTGAATTGCTGTGGGTACACCTGATTTCAACGTGTTGTATGTATCGACTAAAAATACGCAATCACGGTGACGCTTCGCATACGAATGGAATGCATCATAATCATTTTTGTACGCTTGAACTAAGGCATGCGCATGTGTACCTGATACAGGGATATTAAATTTCTTCCCAGCACGAACATTTGACGTCGATTCAAATCCTCCAATAATTGCTGCGCGTGCTCCCCAAATTGCCGCATCCATTTCCTGCGCTCTACGTGTACCAAACTCCATACCGATTTCATTATTAATAATTTGTTTTATACGACTCGCCTTCGTTGCGATTAACGTTTGGTAATTAACGATATTTAATAGCGCTGTTTCAATTAATTGTGCCTCCACTAAAGGTGCCTCAATTCGAATGATCGGCTCGTTTGCAAAAACAAGCTCCCCTTCAACCATTGAATACATTGTGCCAGTAAACTGAATATCTTTTAAATAATCAATAAAATCCTCTTTATAGCCTAGTTCCTCGCGCAAATAAGAGATGTCCGATTCGCTAAAGCGGAAGTTTTGTAAATAATCAAGTATACGCTCTAGGCCAGCAAAAACTGCATAACCATTACCAAACGGCAGTCTTCTAAAATATAGCTCAAACACCGCTTTACGATTATGTATGCCGTCAGCCCAGTAGCTTTCCGCCATATTTATTTGGTAAAGGTCCGTGTGTAGCGTTAAGCTATCGTCTTCATACTTTGATTTCATAGTAATTCCCTTCTTCCGAAAACATAATTAGTCATAGTATACACCATTTAACTTTTTTCGAGGCACGGAATACAGAGGTTTTTTTCCGAAAAGTAAATCACTTTTTTGTAAGATTTTATTACATAACTGTTTAATGTTGAGTATCCACTTTGAACTTGCAATTTCTACAAAATTTACTACTTGAATCCTTTGATAATTCGGTATTTTTCAGGATTTTTTACTCCCCTCATACCCACTGCCTCCCTAATCACCTTCGCCCCTAAGTTTCATCACTATATCTCACTATACGATATAACCAATCGAAATTAGATGTAATAAAACGTAACATAAAAATATTGATTTATCCAAATAATCAGTCTATTATGTTAGATAACCTAACACAAGGAGTTGTTGAGTATGAAAAAAATCGAAGCAATTATCCGTCCGGAAGTGTTCGCGAAAGTTCGGGAAGGCTTAGCACAAGAAGGACTCGACGGATTAAGCATTTCTGAAATCGCAGGCTGCGGTAGACAAGAAGGGCGTACTGGTTTATTTCGAGGTAACTCTTACTCGATGGAATTCTCACAAAAGCTAAAGCTTGAAATGGTAGTGGACAATTCAAAAGTGCAGGCAATCCTAGATGTGTTACTACGCGATGCATCAACCGGTGAAGTTGGTGACGGTAAAATTTTTATTTATCCGGTAGAACAAGCAATACGTATTCGCACAAAAGAACTCGGTTCAGTTGCAATCGATTAATTAACCCACACAAAAAGGAGGAGAATTTCATGAGTAATGAAGCATTAGAAATGTCGATTAATTTAGTTTGGGTAATGCTTGGTGCATTTTTCGTATTCTTTATGCATGCTGGTTTTGCAATGGTTGAGGCTGGATTTACACGATCTAAAAATGCCGTTAACATATTAATGAAAAACATTTTAACGATTTCAATCGGTGGTATTGTTTACTTCGTAGCTGGATACGCCATAATGTTTGGCGATACAGCTGGGGGATTTATAGGCACATCCGGTTTCCTATTGAATGGTGTAGACGATATCGGGTTCTTCGTATTCCAAGCAATGTTCGCTGCAACATGCGCAACAATTATTTCTGGTGCGGTTGCTGAACGTACAAACATTACAGCATATATAGCAATCGTTGGTTTAATGACATTATTCGTCTACCCCGTAGTTGGTCATTGGATATGGCAAGGTGACGGCTGGATTACAGCTTTAGGCTTTGTTGACTTTGCGGGTTCAACAGTTGTTCACTTAACTGGTGCTGTTGGTGCTTTAGTGGCTGCAGCAATGATTGGTCCACGGATCGGAAAATATGAAAAAGGTGTTGTCAATGTTATTCCCGGCCATTCAATCCCGCTTGGCGCATTAGGTGTATTCATTTTATGGCTTGGCTGGTTTGGCTTCAACGGTGGTTCTACATTAGCAGCAGACCCCTCATTCGTTCCTGGTGTTATCGCAAATACGTTCTTAGCTGCATCAGCTGGTGTTATCGCAACAGCTTTCTATACAAAATTCCGTTATGGTCACATTGACGGATCACTAACACTAAATGGTGCTTTAGGGGGGCTTGTAGGGATTACTGCTGGTGCTGCAAACGTCAGCATTATCGGTTCAATCGTTATCGGCTTAGTCGCAGGTCCATTATTAGTAGAAGGTGTTCGTTTCATTGAGACAAAATTGAAGGTTGATGATCCTGTAGGTGCTGTAGCAGTTCACGGCATTAATGGGATTTGGGGTACGCTCGCTATTGGATTATTCGATGTAGCTAATGGATTATTCTACGGTGGTGGTGTGACTCAACTTGGCGTGCAACTAATTGGTGTCGCAGCAGTAATTGCTTGGACTACTGTCACAGTTGGCGTCGGTTTATCGATTATTAAAGTATTCGTTCCACTTCGCGTATCTCGTGAAGATGAAATCGAAGGTCTTGATATTACAGAGCACGGTGCACATGCCTACGAGTTCCAAGATGTATTCAAAGGCGTTACAAATAAAGGCGACACATTCGCTCAGCGTTTAACAACTCTCGGAAAAACTGCTTCAATATTAGAAAGACAAATCTCCCCTCAAAATAGGGCGAGATGACGCCTTTATTATGTGGTTATGAACGTTATAATTTCTTAACCACCCAGAAGAACATTCAGTACAACGCAATTCCCTATGATCAATATTTGTTCCCCCAACAACTAGAGATTGAGCATGCCCCCTAACATACTCAACAAATCTTTTAACAACATAATTCAATGAAGAGGCTAGTTCGATTCCCTAAATCGAGCTAGCTTTTTTTGGTTGCGCTCCACTCTTTTATACATTCAAACGATAACCTGAATTATCGAAACTCAAAGCTGACTATATAGGGCTTATTAATAATTCTTGAATAGCTAATTATATTACGCGAGTGGTACAAAAAAAGGGGGGGGTAATTTGCTACAAAGTTGTAGAAAATCATCCTATACAGACGGATCCCTCGTGCTATTTTCAACTTTTATTCGGAATTTAACTCCAGTCATAAATGGTTTCCCCTTCCACCTTGCACTCCCCCTTTAACTCCATTTTCCTCTCCCAGGATTCTCCATAGTCTTTTAAAAAGGACTTGAAACATTCGAACGGCCATTTCATTAAAATCAATCAAAACTTTTTTAGTACATAGCCCGTCAAATAACTATAACTTGTTCGCGACATGTTGAAAAAAGGAAAAGGTGAATCTTTTGTCATGACAAAAAAAGAAAAGTTTGAACTAGTAGAAAAATTTATATTGGAAAACCGGGAAGCTCATTACCGTCTTGCGTATAGCTATGTGAGAAATAAAGAAAATGCTCTCGATATTGTACAAGAATCAATTTTAAAAGCACTTAAATCAATTGATCGTCTTGAAGAAATCGCCTATATGAAAACGTGGTTCTATCGAATTATCGTCAACACATCCATTGACTTTGTCAGAAAACATCAACGTATTACAGTCATGGACGACGATATTCTTTGCGTGCATTTGCCACAGTTAGAGGATGAAATTATCGACATGGATTTGCAAGATGCCATTGATCAGCTACCTCCACGTTATAAGACGCTTATTATTCTCCGTTTTTTCGAGGATTTAAAAATCGATGAAATCGCAGCGGTAACGGGTGAAAATATCAATACAGTTAAAACAAGGTTGTATAAAGCACTAAAAGAACTACGCATTGAAATTGGGGAGGCATTTAAATTATGAAAAAAATGGATAAGTTGAAAAAGGATTATGACGCGACGGAGATTCCAGCCGAGTTGGAGGATGTCGTAAAAGCTTCGATTCGTCAGGCGAAAACATCGCAGAAAAAACGACCATTTCTAAAACAATGGTCGTTTGGGGCTGCTGCTGCCGCGGCTTTGTTTGTTGGTAGTATTAATATGAGCCCGACGTTCGCACAGGCAATGGCGAATGTTCCCGTACTAGGGTCTATCGTTGAAGTTTTCACTGTGCAACAGTTAACAATGGATAAAGAGACATATCAAGCTGACCTTGCTACGCCAGCAATTAATGGTTTGGCAAATGAAGGACTCCAGGCTACATTGAATGAAAAATATATCGAAGAAAATAAAGCACTCTTCAAGCAGTTTGAGCAAGACGTTGCAGAAATGAAAAAAGCAGGAAATGGTCATCTCGGAATTAGCACCGGTTACGAAGTGAAAACAGACACGGATCAACTTCTGTCAATCGCTCGCTATGAGGTGAATACGGTCGGATCCTCTTCGACAACTATGAAGTACGACACAATCGATAAACAGAACAACATTTTAATCACACTACCAAGCCTTTTTAAAGATGATAAATATATCGATGCCATTAGTTCGTATGTAGCAGTTGAAATGAAGCGACAAATGGCGGCAGATGAAGAGATTTCTTATTTCATGTTCGACGGGTCGGAATTGGACTTTGAAGTAATTAATTCGGAACAAAATTTCTATATTACTGCTAATAATAAACTCGTTATTTCATTTGACAAATACGAAGTTGCACCTGGTTACATGGGTATCGTGACGTTCGAGATTCCTTCTGATATCCTACGTGATCTGTTGGTTAGTGACGCCTATATTAATTAATCCCTTCCCACTAATAACACACTCGGTTTCAATACGGAACTGAGTGATTATCTCGATCACACTGATGTTATTCGTATCCAGATAACACTGTTGGCATACAACGTAATAAGGGCAATCGGAACATGTTTTCATTCCTTCAAAAATATAGTTTATTAAGTTGCAGAGGAAAATGAGCCCGAGAGCACCAATGACCTATCACTATTTGCCCTATACTTAGTAGAATTTTTAGTAGAAATTAACTTTTTCAGTGCCCTTTCGAATAGCAGCTAATAATTTTTATGGTCGCACTAACCTTCACAACTTCACTAAAGGCTCAATACCGAAATCGGTTTTTGCGACGAGACTCATTCTTTTATCATGTTATAAATTCTCAATCGTTAGAATCTGTCGGCGTTTCGTTTTATGTCACTGCATTTTTTTACACATGATGCGCACGATCTAGCAAAAACGTTATACGACTTATTCGGTAATAAGCGTCAGCAAGCGATCTCTTATCCATTTTGCACATATTTTCGGATATGTCGTATCATCTATTTCGTGATTTTACAAAGTCGCTTGGCTTATTTTTTGAAATAATTTAATCTAGTACAGTTTATAGCGAAGAGCCTCAATAAAAGTCTAATATATATTAGTTTGCCAAACTTATAGGGTACTTGAGATTTTTTAAATAAAGAATCAGGGGGATTTAACAACAATGAAAGCACCAAAAGAAGCATCTACCAAAAGAAGAACAAGAATAAGAATCAGAAGACGATTTCTGCTGATTGTACTGGTTGCGCTAATCCCTACTTTCTTCACCAGTTTTGTTGTAGGAAAATCGTACTCTGACCCTGAAAAAAGTACAGAACAAGATTCGACTGAGAAAGTAGAGACCTCGATCATCCAAGATAAAATACAAATAGAAAAAGAACCAAGTGTAGAGGAAAAGCCTTTAGGGAAGGTGGTCTACCTAACATTTGATGATGGGCCTAGTAAACTAACAGACCAATTTCTAGATGTCTTACGTGAGCAAGATGTGCGCGCAACATTTTTCATGCAAGGAAGTAACCTAAAAAAAGAACACCTACAAGAAAGTGCAAAACGCGCAACAAAAGAAGGGCATTATGTCGGTGCCCATAGCATGACGCATGAAAGAAAAACATTATACAACGACAACCAGTTTGTCCCTGAGATGAATGAAACGTTAGCACTGATTGGTGATATTACCGGTACAACCCCCCATTTAGTTCGCCCTCCTTATGGTTCCGCACCAGGATTAAAAAGCGAACAGATTCGCAATCAAATTGTCGAGGTTGGCATTAAAGTTTGGGATTGGACAATTGACTCCAAAGATTGGGCATTAAAAGATAATCCAGCCCAAATTATAAAAAATATTAAAAGTGACACGAATGCGGACAGAGAAGTTGTACTGATGCACGAAAAACCGCAAACCTTGGCTGCACTTCCAGAAATCATTGCATTTTACAAAGAACAAGGATATGAATTTGCCGTATACGAGGAAGCTAATCATTTCGTTCTTAACTTCCAGAATGATGTACGCCTGTAATCTCTTTAATAAGGTATCTGAATTACCACGGACACTAAAAATCTCAGGAGTATAGCTGGGCTAAAAATTTTCCATATCGCTCGCTTTAGCACTTTAAGGATGCGTTGGGCGAGCTTTTCCTCGATTTCATTGAATAATAGTTGTACTCATCCAAGGTGATGTCCCGATAATTTCTTCAATTTTATACAGCCTTACACTAAACTTACCCAAATGATGTACGTCCTTAATTATCTATTCTAGGCGTAATATAAATAGCCATTAAGACTTGGGGTAATTGACTTTATAGACATCATATAGAGTATGAAGCCACAAACTACAACAAATTCCCAAATATGATATAATTTTTTAAAATAGTGCAAGGAGATGTTTTTATGGGATTACGTGATTTCTTCATCCAACTATCTGAAAATCAATTGTTAAATAGCTCAGCTCAAAAGTACGGCTTAAGATTAGGTGCACAAAGTGTTGTTGCAGGGACAAACATCTCTGAAGCAATGGCGAACATTAAACAATTAAACGCAAAAGGCATTTCATGTACTGTTGATAATTTAGGTGAATTCGTATTTGACGAGGCTGAAGCGACAAAGGCCAAAGAAGAAATTTTAAAAGTAATTGAAGCAATTCATAATGAGGGCGTCGATGCACATATTTCACTTAAACCATCACAGTTAGGCTTAGATATTGATATTGATTTTTGTTATGACAATTTGCGAGAAATTGTTGAACATGCCAGTAAGTATGGTATTTTCGTAAACTTTGATATGGAAAACTACGACCGCCTTCAACCGTCATTTGATATGTTGGAGGAATTAGCGAAAACATTCGATAATGTAGGAACTGTGATACAAGCCTATTTCTTCCGCGCAAAAGAGGATATCGAAAAATTCAAAGACTTCCGTCTACGCATCGTAAAAGGTGCATATAAGGAGAATGCATCCGTAGCATTTCAGGATCAATTAGAAATCGATATTAACTTTATCAAACTCATTGAATACCATTTATTAAATGGTAAATTTACATCGATTGCAACGCATGATCACAACATTATCGAACATGTAAAACGTTTCGTAAAAGATTATAATATCCCACACGATCAATTCGAATTCCAAATGCTCTACGGCTTCCGAAAAGACTTACAGCTGAAGCTTGCGAACGAGGGCTATAATTTCTGCGTTTACGTACCATACGGCAAAGACTGGTACGGCTACTTCATGCGTCGCCTAGCTGAGCGCCCGCAAAACTTAAATCTTGTGACGAAGCAAGTATTTACTAAGAAAACAAATACGATCCTTGCCGTTGCTGCAGGCGCATTTATTTTAGGCCGATTAACGAAAAAGAAAAAATAGTTAGAAAAACACCCAGACATAAAAAATGTCTGGGTGTTTTCATTAGCCATAACTAGTAAAGGACTATATTAGTAAACTATTGATCAATCATATTTAACTATTAGGTATCGATAAACACCACACTGTTGTTAGATCAACTACTCTAACCGCGTTATAGGTCAACCCGCTTGTGGTCATGGGGGGGTAATACCGAATGGACGCGAATGTATGCCACCTGCTATTCCAAATACATTTGTAGTAAACTATCATTTCCACATAAACAACAATATCCTTTAACAAATATAACCACTCAAAGCGAGTTAATTTACGACAACATAGCTACTGACATTATTTATTCCAGCCCTTATCTTTAAAGCGGGCGATTGCTTCAATTCGGTTACCGACACCAAGTTTATCAAGGATTGTTGAAATATAATTCCGCACAGTTCCAGCAGACAAATACAGTTCAGCTGCAATTTCCTTCGTTGTTTTACCTTCTGCAACAAGCTCGAGCACCTGACTTTCACGCTCAGTAAGTGGATTTTCACTATCATCTTCATACACAAAGTCAACTAGCTCTGGTGCATAAATACGACGTCCATCCATAATAATACGGATGGAGTTCACCAGCTCTTCAATTGGACTATCCTTTAGTAAATAGCCACGCACACCTGCTTTACGTGCGCGTTCAAAATAACCAGGACGAGCGAATGTTGTTAAAATAATAATTTTACAGTCACTGCCGCGTAGTTCCTCTGCCGAATCAAGACCAGTCTTCACAGGCATTTCAATATCCATAATGCAAATATCCGGTTGCTCGCGATTAACTAGCTCCACTGCTTCTTCTCCATTTTTTGCGAGGCCAACTACTTCCATATCGTCTTCCATACTTAATAGGGATTTCATCGCCCCGAGTAGCATCCCCTGGTCTTCCGCTATTACAATACGAATCATTTTATTCACTTCCCTTTTGATGTGTAATAGCAACGGGTACATGAACAATTAATGTCGTACCCTTATCACTAAGAATTTCAATAGAGCCATTAATAAATTCAATACGCTCGCGCATCCCTTTTAAGCCACTGCCACCTGCGAGTAATTTTTGCTGTAAAAAACCAACGCCGTCATCCTGAACCGTTAGCATGAACTCATCTTCACTTTGATAAAAACTGATGCGGCAAATCGTTGCCTTACTATGCTTTACTATATTAGTCACTGCTTCTTTTAAACACATACTCACTACGTTTTCTGCGAGTACAGGCATAGTAATTTGTTTGACGTCACCGTTTAACCGGAACTTAATTTGTGCTGCCTTTAATATTTGCTCCACACGGTATAATTCTTCTTCTATACGAACTGTTCGCATATTTGCGACCAGCTCTCTTACTTCTTTTAATGCGATACTTGCTGTATGTCGAATATCTTTAATTTCATCGATTGCCTGCTGGGGATTTTTCTCTACTAAGCGGACAGCCAAATCACTTTTCAAACCAATCAGCGAAAGCTTCTGGCCAAGCGTATCGTGTAAATCCCTAGCAATACGTTGACGCTCCTCATGCACTGTTAATTCTGAAATACGGTCTCGAGCGTTTTCTAACTCGCCTTCCAAATTTTCACGTTTCGTTCTCGAAAAAAGAGTGAACGGCAAGAGTACAACACCGATTACCGTAATAATAATGAATGGTGTTTGTGTAATAAAGAGATCTAAGAAAATAAAATATCCCCCGACAATAGATAATACCGTAAAACCAATATGTAGCCCGTACATAATATAAAATCCTACTGGTTGACGAATATTACCGATAAAAAACGCCGTAAATAAGGATAAATATACGTAACCAAACATAAGTGTCATCACTACATTCAATACCATTTGGAAACTAATCCACATATAAACGAGCCCATTTTTAGATTGGAAAGAAAAACGATGACATAAGAAATACAATAAAATCATGACAATCCCCGTCGTAATTTGTACAAGTGAAAAGGATTGGATAATGAAGAAGAATGGCATGATACAAAAAATAATCCATATATAAATACTTAGCCAAGGACTTTTCGGAATAATACTATACCAAGTTTGCATAACAGCCTCAATTCTCTTTTTTCCCTATTATATCAAATGGGCCCAATTTAAGCAGTAAAGGGCTATCCATCAAGTCTTTGTACGACTCAGCGGATAACCCCTTGACTTAATGTTGAAGTCTATTATTTTTCATCGAAAGTGCTTGCTCAACTTCTTTAAATGATACGAACTTTCTGCGCTCTGTATCATATAACTTATACCGAATTGACTCTAAGCTTGTTTTCAATGTAATTGTTGTCGCTTGTTGTAATGGCGGAATTGATTCGTGTGCATCTTCTAATTTATAGTTCGGTACACGAGGTGCTAAATGGTGAACATGGTGGAATCCGATATTACCCGTTACCCATTGTAATAATTTCGGTAACTTATAATACGAACTTCCCTCTACAGCTGCCTTCACATAATCCCATTCTGAATCGTATTCAAAGTAAGAATCTTCGTATGTGTGTTGGATATAGAATAACCAAATCCCTAGTGCGCCTGCGATAAATAATGTAACTCCTTGTACTAAGAAGAAAGCAAACCAACCAAATACATAAATCAGTGCCACACAAATACCAGTTATTACGATATTTATTAAATACGTGTTGGTACGCTCTTTTTTCTTTGCATCACTGCGGTTAATACGATTTAATACAAGCACCATAAGCAGTGGTCCTAAACCGAACATCACAATTGGATTACGATATAAGCGGTAGCCTAAGCGACCAAGCTTTGATTTTTCTAAATATTCATCAACCGTTAACATATCGATATCGCCAATACCACGCTTATCTAAGTTCGAACTTGTCGCATGATGAATCGTGTGCTCACGCTTCCACTTTTCATATGGGAATGATGTTAATACACCTGTTATAAATCCAACAACATCATTTGCTTTTTTATTTTTAAAGAATGATCCGTGCGTACAGTCATGGAAAATAATAAATGTCCGAATAACCAAACCTGAAGCAAGGATGCTACATATAACTGTGTACCAAGGTGAAAACTGCAATAAGTAATACCCCGCACTCCACAGTACTAAAAGCGGTAAAATAGTATTCACGATTTGCATTACGCTACGCTGCATATCCGATTTTGCAAAAGGTGCCACATCTTTTCTTAGCTTCTTCGTTTTTTCTGCATCTGTTACTGCCACTTTATTCTCCCTCTTTCCGTTTCAATATAAGTAATAACTACATAGTAGGTGATTTAGGAAAGTGACAACAGAAACAAACATCACAAAAAAAGTATGACAAGTGTCATATGACTAGGTACTAAAAATATGTGTGAATTGTAGTGTTTATTCCATTAAATACTTTATTTTACAATCAAAACTACCTTTCCATCGGTTCAGTTGGTCCATCTAAATCCAACTGATAATAAGATAAATCCAACCAGCGCCCGAATTTATAGCCTGAATTTCGGATTGTACCGCTATACGTAAAACCTAACTTCTCATGGGCCACAACACTACCTTCATTTTCTGCATCAATGCAGGCAACCATTGTTTTCACGTCATGCGTGCGCGCGAACTCAATAAGCGCATGCATTAATTTTGTCGCGATGCCTTTTTTATAATGAGCTTTATGCACATACACAGAATGTTCTACTGTATATTTAAACGCAGGATACGCACGAAATGGTCCGTACGTTGCATAGCCCGCAACAGTACCGTCTTCCTCATATACAAAAAGCGGCTCTCCTGCTGCCATTTTCCCCTCAAACCAAATGAGGCGCTGCTCCAATGTTTGCTCCTCATACATATAAATAGCTGTTGAATTTAAAATATTATCATTAAAAATTTCTAATATTGTTGACATATCTGTTGCTTTTGCTTGTCGAATCATAAAACTTCCTCCTATTAGCAAACGCCCCATCAATTGATGAGGCGCTCTACTTTATACATTAAAATAACGGGCGCCTGGATGAGCAAAGACAATTGCCGAAACGCTCGCCTCTGGTTCCATCATAAACCCTTCAGTTAGTTGCACGCCAATATCTTCTGGCTTCAGTAGATCAAATAATTTCTCTTGGTCTTCTAAATTCGGGCAAGCTGGGTAGCCAAAACTGAAGCGTTGTCCTTGGTATTTCGCTGCAAAACGGTCGCGCATCGTAAAGTCCGTTGCATCTGGGAAGCCCCACTGATCGCGGATTTCCTGATGAATACGCTCTGCAAAGCCCTCTGCTAGTTCAAGCGCCGTTGCTTGTAATGCATGACTTTCTAAAAACTTCCCGTTTTCTTTTAGTTCTCGCGCCTTGTCACCCACACCATGACCTGCTGTAACAACCATTAGTGCAATATAGTCCATTTCTCCGCTTTCTACAGTTTTTAAGAAATCGGCTAAACACATAAACGGCGCTACTTGCTGACGCGGGAAGGTGAAGCGTTTTATTTCCGTTTTGCTATCTTCCGGACTATATACGACTACATCATCACCGTCTGCTTGTGCAGGGAAGAATTGATACATGCCCGATGGATTTAATACATCACTCTTTAAATAACCAGAGACTAATTCATGTAGCTGTGTTGCACGGTCATCTCCTTCTGCAAGCATCGTTTCTAAGTTCCCTTTTAATCCTAAGTGGTGGCCGATTAAAGTGCGCATATTTACATATGGATGCAAGTGAGCTACTGAATAACCAGGCTTCACGTGACGTGTTAAATCTTTTGGCAAGAACACATTTGCATCTTCAATCGTACGTACCGGTTTTTCAGTAAGTTCAACTTTCGGACGCGCTGCACGCTTCGCATCAGATTCTAAACGTTTTTCACGCGCATCACGAAGCGCTTCAATAAAGCCGTCGCGTTCATTTTTATTCATTAAACGGTTTGCATAATCTAAGCCTTCCATCGCATCTTTTGCATAAATAACAGGGCCATCGTATTGATCGGCAATTTTGGTTTCCGTGAAGCGACGGGAAAGTGCTGCACCACCTACTAAAATCGGTACATCAATACCGGCTTCTTTAAAGTCTTGCGCCGTAATAACCATTTGTTGTGCTGATTTTACAAGCAACCCTGACAAACCGATGAAATCTGGCTTTTCTTTTCGAATTACTTCAATTAAGGCAGACGGAGTAACTTTAATACCTAGATCAACTACTTTGTAGCCATTATTACTTAAAATAATATCTACTAGGTTTTTCCCGATATCATGTACATCTCCTTTAACTGTTGCAAGGACCATTTTCCCTTTACCAGAGCTATCATCCTCTTTTTTCTCCATGAACTGCTCTAAATGAGCAACCGATGCCTTCATCACTCCGGCACTTTGAAGAACTTCCGCTACGATTAATTGGTTAGCATTAAAAAGACGACCAACTTCCGCCATCCCTTCCATGAGTGGTCCATTAATAATATCTAGCGGTGAATCATACAGCTCCATGGCTGCATCTAGATCAGGGATTAACCCTTCTTTTGTACCTTCTAAAATATAATAAGCAAGACGACCTTCAACTGTTTTAGGAATGTCTGCCTCTGTTTTTTCTTTCTTCTTATCACGATAGAAATCAGTAAATACCGCCAAAGTTTCATCATTCGTATTAAAAATCAAATCGTTCGCTAGCTTAATTTCTGCTTCTGGAATCGACGCGTAACGTTCTAGTTTTTCTGTATTTACAATCGCGTAATCAAGACCTGCTTGTGTACAGTGATATAAATACACCGCATTTAGCACTTCACGGCCAACTGGTGGCAAACCAAATGATACATTACTTACACCAAGGACCGTAAGACAACGTGGAAGCTTTTCTTTAATAAGGCGAATCCCTTCAATCGTTTCTTCTGCAGCACCTATGTATTGCTCGTCCCCTGTACCAACTGGGAACATCAGCGGATCAAAAATAATATCTTCCGGTGCTAAACCCCATTTTTCTGTAAGAAGCTTATACGAACGTTCCGCTACTTCAAGTTTACGCTCACGTGTAACGGCCATCCCGACTTCATCAATTGTTCCAACAACTAGTGCCGCACCGTATTTTTTCACAAGTGGCATGACTGCATCAAAACGTTCCTCGCCGTCTTCTAGGTTAATCGAGTTTATGATTGCTTTCCCTTGAGAGAACTTCAGTGCTTCTTCCATTACTTTCTCATCTGTTGAGTCAATAACTAAAGGCACCTTCACTTTTTTCACAACTTCCTGCATGAAGTTGCGCATATCTTCTACTTCATCGCGGTCTGGGTTGGCTAAACAGATATCAATAACATGTGCCCCATTTTTCACTTGAGCACGCGCGATTTCTGCCGCTTCTTCAAATTTACCGTCAATAATTAAATTTTTAAATTTACGTGAGCCGATAACGTTCGTACGCTCACCAATAAATAATGGACGCATTGAATCATCATATTGTAGCGGTTCAATTCCTGATACGACGTGGCCATGCGTATTTGTTTTTGGTTGGCGTGGTGCATGACTATCTACCGCTTGTCGGATTGCTGCAATATGAGCAGGTGTTGTTCCGCAGCAGCCCCCCACAATATTTAACCAGCCTTTTTCTGCAAAGCCTTGTAGCTTTTTCGATAAAGAATCTGGCGTTTCATGATAGCAGCCTTCCTCATCGGGTAAGCCGGCATTCGGATAACAGCTAATATAGCCTGTAGATAATTCTGCAAGTGAACGAATATGATCCGTCATAAATTCTGGACCTGTCGCACAGTTTAAGCCGACAGATAGAGGTTTAATATGTTCAATTGAAATATAGAATGCTTCAATTGACTGACCTGCAAGCGTTGTTCCCATTGGCTCAATTGTGCCGGAAATCATAACCGGCAGCTCTTTTCCTAACTCATCGAAGGCACGACGAACAGCAAGTGTTCCTGCTTTAACGTTCAGCATATCCTGACTTGTTTCAAGCAGTAGTAAATCCGAACCCGCTTCGATTAACGCCTTTGCCTGAACGTAAAAGTTTTCTTCTAATTCATCGAATGAAATACCACCAGTAACAGATAACGTTTTTGTCGTAGGACCCATTGCGCCTGCAACAAAACGTGGCCAGTCGGATGTTGAAAATTCCTTGGCAGCCTCTACTGCAATTTCGACAGCACGCGTATTAATTTCTACAGCCTTATCACCTAAATCATATTCATTTAATACGAGTGGTGTCCCACCGAACGTATTCGTACAAATAATATCTGCCCCTGCTTCAAGATAAGCGCGATGTACTTTACCGAGAACATCTGGACGTGTCAGTACTAGGTTTTCGTTACAGCCATCTAAGTCCTCGCCACCGAAATCTTCATACGTTAAATTTTCATTTTGCAGCATTGTTCCCATTGCGCCATCGATTACTAAAATTCGTTTTTGAAGTTGTTCTTGTATTGGATGGTTAAGCATTTGTTTTTACTCCTTTGTTTTGCGCATCAAGTTCTTTTACATAGTCCATTAATTGAAGCGTCATATCGTATCGTAAAAACGGCGTAATTAAATAAATGCCGTTGAAATATTCACAAGCTGTATCTAGTAGTTCTTTAGCGATTGCTATACCTTCAAAGGTTGCAGCTACTTTATCCTCGCCACATGCTTCCATACGCGCAAGTACTTCTTCCGACAATTTAATGCCTGGTACTTCATGATGCAGGAATTCAGCGCTTCGGAATGAAGTTAATGGCATAATCCCAATATAAATCGGCGTTTCTAAATGCTTCGTTGCCTCATAAATCTCAACAATTTTTTCTTTTGAATATACCGGCTGCGAAATAAAATAATCTGCACCGTGTTCAATTTTCTTCTCTAAACGTGCAACTGCTCGATCTAACACACGAACATTCGGATTAAATGCAGCTGCTACTGAGAAGCTTGCTTTTTTACGAAGTGGCTTACCAGAGAAGGAAATACCTTCGTTTAACTGCTTAATAAGGGAGATTAGTTCCATTGAAGAAACATCGTACACACTAGTTGCTCCTGGGAAGTCCCCTACCTTTGTTGGATCGCCTGTTACTGCTAAAATATCATGTAGTTCAAGCGCATCAAGCCCCATAATATGTGATTGCAAACCTATTAAATTACGGTCGCGGCAAGTAATATGAGGTAATGCGCGAATTCCATGCTGTAGTTTTAAAATCGACGCCATCGCAATATTACTAATACGCGGTGAAGCTAGCGAGTTATCTGCCATCATAATGACATCCGCACCGGCAGTATATAATTCCTTTGCCCCTTTGACAAAGCCATCAATTTCTAAGTGACGTGGTGTATCCAACTCCACAATGACTGAACGCTCACGCTTCGCCTTCACATGAAGCGGTTCTTGTTTTGGTGGTTCTGGTACGCGTACAAACTCTACGCTTACTGGCTTAATTTCTTTAGCTGCAAGCGGCTTTATATTCGCTAAATGTTCTTTAACCGCTTTAATATGCTTCGGGGTCGTTCCACAACAACCGCCAATTAAACGCACACCTTGGCCAACTAGCTCCACGGCTGCACGCGCAAAATAATCCGCTTCTGATTCGTACACAACGCGCCCATCTTCTACATCAAGTAAAGATGCATTTGGATACGCAGACAGGTACGCTGTTTTTGGTAGCTGTACGCCTTCAAATGCTTGAATTGTATGGAAAGGACCTAAACGGCAGTTGCTCCCAACAATATCTGCACCGATATGATCTAACTCATACAATGCACTATTTAGCGTCATACCATTTTGTAATCTACCTGGCTCATGCATTGATACTTGGGCAATAATGGGTAAATCCGTTAATGTACGTAGCAATTGTACAGATGCTGATAATTCATCGAAATCATAATACGTTTCTAGTAAAAATCCGTCCGGCTCACCTGCAAGTAACACTTCGGCCTGCTCACGAAATGCTGCTAAAATCTCTTCAAGCGTTGTATCGCTTTTACGAATGCCACGAATACCACCAATTGTTGCAAGCACAAACTGTCCACCTGGTGCAGCTGCACGTTTTGCTATTTCAAGTGCGGCGCGGTTAAATTCTGCTACCCGTCCCTCGTAACCGTAACGAGCTAGTTTAATCGCATTGGCGCCATATGTATTTGTTTGAATGATATCTGCACCAGCTGCAATGTATTCACCGTGGATTTTTTCAATAATTTCCGGTCGGGCAACATTCATTTCCTCATGGCAATAATCTAAGCCATATGAATACAGTAGCGTACCAATCGCACCATCTGCTGTTAACACACGTGTTTGTAACGTTTCAAGCAATCCCATACTATTTCCTCACTCTCATTCCACACGATTTATTTACTGTATTTTCAGTCTTTTTCATCTATAATAAAAAGCCTTCTTGTTTAAGAAGGCTTTACACATTGTAAATTTAGTTCCCTCTCATCTACAGGCATTAATAGCCTACTGGATTTAGCACCTGACAAATGTTGGTTGCTGAAGCTTCATTGGGCCAGTCCCTCTGCTTCTCTCGATAAGAAATATATGAATTTTTGAAATAATTAAAAGAATCATAACTTTATATAAGAAGAACGTCAAGACTATTTAACCGAATAAAGCGGAAGCTAGTTTAATCTACTTGATTATTGTAATAATTTGGTCTGCCGTTTTTCTACCATTTTGAATGCAAGCACCAATTCCTACACCAAAATAAGAACAGCCCGCAAGCAGTAGATTGGGATACCGTTTTTCTAGATCTTCTACTACAACACCTAACGCTTCATTATGTGCTAAATCATAGCGCGGCATTTGATGTATCCACTTTGTCACATTGACTACTTTCGGTGCCTCTTCAATGCCAAGGCTTAAACGAATATCCTCTCGCGCAACTTGTGTCAACTGTTCATCTGTCATTGCAGCTAGCTCTTCGTAGTGTGGATTACTATTTTTATAAAATAATCGTACAAGTAAATTACCTGAGGCCGATGTATGCTTCCATTTACGGCTCGTCCAAGTTGAAGCGTTACATACTAAATCACTATTATATGAAACGATAAACCCTGTCCCATCAGCTGGTAAAATGCTATCAGGTACATCAAAACCTAGATACATCGTCAATACGGAAGCTGTTGTGAATTTTTTCAAGCTTGTATCTATCGCCTCATCTACTAATACCGAGCGCACCGTTTCATTTGGCACAGCAAGCACGACAACATCCGCAGTTATTGTCTCGCCATTTGCTAGTACTACATCATATTGCTCGCCATTTTTGACAACACGCTCTGTTGCAGTATTTTTAAAAAACTCAACTTCAGGTAAGCTTTCCTCTAAACGATCAATTAAAGCAGGCAGTCCTGTGCGGAATGAAATGAATTTTTTATTATTCGCTTTTTCAAACTGCTCACGGTTCTCCTCAAAACCTTTAATAATTGAACCGTAGTTATTTTTATAGTCCACTAAATATGGTAATGTGGATGCTAGTGATAGCTGATATAAATCCCCGGAATAGACCCCCGCAAGCACTGGCGCAACCTGTTTCTGTACGAGCTCTTCACCCAAGAAATAATCAAGGAACTCTCCAATGGAACTTTCCTTCGTGAAGTTTGTATTTGGCAATTCAAAATCTTGCAAAGCACGTTTTTTGCCTTCCTCTGAAACTAATGTGCTCGCCATTAATGACTCTACATTCATCGGAATCCCGAACGTCGAACCCGCTGGAATTGCATGTAATTCATTATTTGTATGAATATATGAAATGCCTGTTTCGTTATAAACAAGCTCTTGTTCAAAGTTTAGTTCACGCACAAGTTCAAGTACTCCCGGATGGCGTGCAACGATTGAATCTGCGCCCGTCTCCATAATAAAGCCTTGTTCCTGCTCAGAATGAATTTTGCCACCTAAATACGCATTTTTCTCCAATAAAATTAAACGTGCCTCTATTCCTTGTTCAACCATCTGCCTTTTTACATAATGCATTGTACATAAGCCCGTAATGCCGCCACCGACAACAACAACTGTTTTCATCTCTAACAACTCCCTATACGCACTAAAATCTCCCTTAAGTATAATCGTTTTTCTTCTATAATAGACAGCTAGTGTTTTACAAAATTCGCACGAAAAAAAATGAGCGTCAACAAAACTCTGTCATCGCTCATAATTGCTTGTGTTCGCTTACTTTAATTCCTGCGCCACAATAGCTAATGTATCCGCTGAGTGTGTCACCTCATCAAACGCCATACCCAACTCTAAAATAACATCACAAATTTGATTCACTTCTTGTTCCATTAAACTGTTTTGCTCTTTTGTTTCATGTAGCGCCTGCACAATATGTGAAAATTTCTGTTCTGTTCCATTCATACTCTGCTCACCCGACGTTACTGCACTCTGAATTTGTTTTAAGGATTCCATCAATTTATTTGTTCTCATATTTGTATTATGCAAGAGCTCTGCTACATTTGTGGCAGATTCCTTCGTTTGCTCCGATAGCTTACGAACTTCACCCGCAACAACACCAAAGCCTTTTCCTGCTTCTCCAGCGCGGGCTGCTTCAATGGCTGCGTTTAACGATAATAGATTCGTTTGGTTAGCAATAGTCGTGACGATACCCATGATCGATTCCATCTCTTTAGAAATCTCTACAAGCATTTCAATTTCAAGGGCAATATGTTGAACCGACAAATTTATATCTGACATACTAGTCGATTGCTGCTGTAACTGCTCTTTCCCCTCATTCGCTTGAACTGCTGCTACGCTTGACATTTCAATCGCCTTTTTCGCATAAGCAATCATTTCTTCTGACTGGGAAGTGAGCTGATGGAACGAGGCGTTCGTTTGCTCTGAAATAGCCGCGAGACTTTCGGTTGACTCGATAATGGAATTTCCAAGGCGTTGCTTCCCATTTTCCATCTCTTGCTTCATCTTATCAATAACTGCTTCAAAAGCTTCTAAAACGAGTTGTTGCTCAAAGTTTAAGATTTTCGAAATTGCTCCCAGTGTAGCAAATTGTATTTCTGGATTGCTAATATTTTTTTGAACAAGCGCCATAAGTTCAATAAATAGATTTTGGAAGGCCCCTATATACCACTGCGTTCTTAAACCAATATGCACATGGACTTGCGCAATACGCGTTCGCTTTTCAAAATATATGGCATCAATACTACCATCAAACATTTCACAAATATGCTTACGCAGTGTAACCTTTAAACGATCAATAGAACTATGGTCATTAATAATTTTCGTAAGGCTCGATTCCATGCCGAGCGTACGATAAAAAGAATCCACGATGGTGCCAATATTGTTATCAACATTTGGTTTAAACGACTTTAAATACCGCAAATCATCAGTTGTTAAATTTAACATATCAATTTGCTTTTTAATTTTTAAGTTGCTCGAGCAGTCTAGTTTAACATGGAATACGCTCATATCAATTTGTTGATGCTCTTTTTTTTTCTTGATGAACATGTTTGTTCACGCCACTTTCATTTGATATTAACTGTGCGTATTTTTCCCTTTATATACAAGAAAAATAACCTTACCACTAAAGTTAAATAAGGACTTTATAACTACTTTAAGCGAAAATTCAATATAACCCTTCAATAGTATAATATTCCCTCAGTATATAAATAAAGAAAAATATCATCGAAAGTAAAAAAATTACAGACATTTTCATTCTAAACTTGAACCATTTAATGTTGAATACTAAATTCACGCTATTTTTTTACATAAATACGTAGAAAAAACTGAGAAGACTATCAATTTTGAAGAACGCTAATAGTCTTCTATTACTTTTCGCGCTATTAAATGGTGCGTAATTTTCACACTTCGCATTATTCATTTTGTTTAATCAAAATCTGCCTCGCCTATTTGCTGTATGGCAGCTTCTCGCCACTTTTCTGCTTCTAAATGATTTACTGCAATGCCGTTACCTTGCTCATAAAGCTCGGCAATATTAAGCTTTGCATGGTAATCCCCAAGCAGTGATGCCTGTTTATAATAGCGAATTGCCTTTTCAGTATTTTGTGTGACACCAATACCATGCTCATAAAAATAACCAATATTATAAATCGAATCAATATTAAACTGTGTAGCCGCACGCTCAAACCATTCAAGTGCAGCATCGTAATTTTGTGGCTGTCCCAGAAGACCTTCAAAATAAACAGTTCCTACGCGGTATTGCGCATCAACATAGCCGCCCTCCGCTGCCTGTATATAATATGAAAAAGCACGCTGCTTGTCCGTCTCCATGCCAAGTCCTTGCTCACACATAATACCGAGCGAAAACATCGCCTCTACTACTCCAGCATCCGCCGCTCTAGTAAACCAACTAAAGGCTAGTTCTTCATTCACGTCTACCCCTTCGCCGTTGAAATACATATCCGCTAAATTATTGGCTGCATCTGCATGCCCTTGCTCAGCCGCGCATGTATAAAGACGCAACGCCTCCTGCTCATTTTCTTCAACTCCGAGACCTTCAATATAGCAATTGGCTAACTCATACTGTGCGTCATTATAACCGAGCTGCGCCGCTCGTTTCAGCCAGACGCTCATCGCACCATACAACTCATAGCTACGATGAAATAACGCAATGTCTACCATCGCTTCCATATTTCCAGCCACAGCATTCTGAAAGCATTGTAAAAGTGTCTCGATTTCCTGCTCATCTGTAATAGTTAAAGTTGTTCTTACAAGCTGTTCAAATTTATATTGGTCGTAAAACAATTCGCATCACTCGCTTTCGTATGTATTGGTCCTTATATCTCGCCTTTATTTGTTAAATACTCCACTAAATATTCCTTAAATTCTGTTGCTGCTGGCGACAAATAACGATTTTTTGCCCAAGACACACCAATTTTCCGGTAGCAAGGTGGCCAACTAACTCGCAATTTTTTCACATTAAAATGATCCAACCCTTTAATATCAGGAATAACCGACACACCTAATCCCGCACCAACGAAGCCGGCAACCGTATGCATCTCTTCTCCAGCAAAAGTTGTATGTTGTGTAACGCCTACTTTTGCAAAAAATTCATCGACAATTTGGCGCAGTGAATTCCCTTTCTTTATCGAAATGAACGGCTCATCCTTAATTTCTTCTAATGCAATCGTTTCACGCTCAGCAAAGCGATGCGTTTTCGGTACGATGACAAATAATTCTTCGGTCCATAATTCAATCGTTTCAATTTCAATAAGTCTCGATTCGATTTTTTGAGACAAGCAAAGATCAATTGCCCCCTCCTCTAATCGCTTCAATAAACTCAGTGAAGTTGCCTGCGTTAATGAAAAATGCATATTCGGATACTTTGATGCAGTGGATGCCATCAACTCTGGCACAACTTCCATCCCTAATGTATGAATAAATCCGAACGCCACTTCCCCATAACCTGGGCGCACAAAGTTATCAAATTCTTCCTTCACTTTTTCGTATTCGTCCAAAATAACATCCACACTACGTAAAAATAGCTCCCCAAATCGATTTAAATAGATCGAGCGTCCTTGGCGATCAAATAACGGAACGCCAAGCTCCTTTTCAATGTTTGAAATGGACTTACTTAACGCCGGTTGGGAAATGCTTAACTTCTCTGCGGCACGTGTCATATGTTGCATCGTAGCAACGGTTTTGAAGTATTCCAACTGCTGAATTTCCATTTACTACACCTCACATCATTCATAACTTTTTGGAATCAAAACGATAGAAATAATAAATTGTACTTATGTATTAATACAACTATAATAAGCGATAGAAACAACATTTCATATCAAAATTAATTTTAAATTTCAAGTCTTTTCAAATAAATTTCTCATTATCGACATAATTTCAGACACAATTACATAACACAAAAGGAGTTTATAAAATGAAGATCATCCCACCGAAACCATTTACATATGAAGCAGGTCAGCGTGCTGTACTATTACTACACGGATTTACTGGTAATACGAACGATGTAAAGCGTCTAGGTCGATATTTAACAGAACGTAACTATACCGTACATGCCCCTTTATATAAAGGACACGGCGGTGATCCAAAAACACTAATTCAATCGAACCCTATGGAATGGTGGGATAGTGTAATTGAAGGCTATGATGAATTACGTGGCCTCGGTTATGAAGAAATTGCCGTTGCCGGTGTTTCACTTGGTGGTATTTTCTCATTAAAACTTGGTGTAGAACGCCCGACAAAAGCCATCGTTACAATGTCTGCTCCAGCTATCGCTAAAAATGCTGACAGTCTGCAAAACCGTATCGTGGATTATGCGATTAGCTATAAAAAACTATCTGGTACTTATGATGAGCAAATCGATAACCGTTCAAAAGTAGCGGAATTGGTACGTATGCCTTCTCTTGATTACTTACAAGGTATGATTAATGAAACAAGTAATAAATTAAACAACATCGAAACGCCCGTGCATATTTTACGTGGCCTTGAAGATGATGACTATTATTGTGAAAGTGCGGACTTAATTTACAGTTCTGTACAGTCTCGCATTAAATCAGTAAAAACATTCGTAAATTCTGGTCATATTTTAACACTTGGTAAAGAACGTGAGCTTGTATTCGAAGAAGTTTATCGTTTCTTTGAAGGCTTAAAGTGGAAAGCATAATTCCGTGTCCCCAGCAGAATCCCCATTCTGCTTATATATATCCCATTAAAAAAAACGAGCTATGAGAGGATCCCCATCCCTTCGTAGCTCGTTTTTTTGTTTAATAATCCGTTGTATCAAATAGTCCTGATAAAATTTTTGCCGCCTGAGCTCTTGTTACATAATCACCCGGTGCAAATTTCCCGTTACCGACTCCTTGTGCCAATTCGAAATCAAATAAAAGTGTAATTGCATGTTGCGTTTCAATATTATATTTTTTAATATCCGTAAATGGAGCAAGCTGTTCAGGAATATACGTTTCCCCCTCAGTATGCTCATACGCTCTTGCCATCATTAATGCCAATTGCGCGCGCGTCACCTTGTCTTGCGGCTTAAGTAAATTATTGTATCCTTTTATTATTCCCGCATTATACGCTCCCGATATCTCAAGCTGTGTTTCAGGTGCATAAGACATCGTATCCGTAAATGGTGCGAACGCTTGTCCCGTAAACTCAAATGTTCGCGCAATAACGGAAATAAGCTGCACACGCTTCATATAATCATTCGGTTTAAATGAACCATCTGCAAAGCCGTTCATAATACCCAGAGTTGCAGCAAAATTAATATAATCTTCTGCCCAATGACCGGCTACATCATTAAAATTATCTCTCACGATAACTGGATCTTCAACCTGTGTATTCATAATCGTATCGTACATTAATCCAGCAACCGCTTCATAACCTGCTGAACTTAAATGGATGTTATCTGGATTTGGTAAATAGGTTAAATAATTTTCTGCAATAACATCTGCCACTTTAACGTATAAACCACCATTGGCAGTAACTACTTTTCCAACTGCATCATCAAGTGCTTTCACGAGCATATCTAACTGTGCTTGATACTTAGCATCTAAATATGGGAACGGGTTATAATAGCCCATCACAATTAATTCCACATCTGGATTCACTTCATTTATGGCACCTAGAATTGATTGATAATTCGTTGCTACGGCTTGTACGCCCTGCATTACACCGGCTAAATCAAATGTCACTTCACCTGTTTCACTGCGTGTTACATATTTCAAAACGTCATTCGCGCCAGCGCTAATTGTAATTAAATCCGCTCCAGCAATGCCTTCGGAAAGGCTTAAACTATTTTTTTGCAAACCTTCTAATGAAATAATCGGTTTTGTTACATTTGACTTAATATCGGCTAATACATTTTCTGTTGTATAGCCTGGGTATGCAAAACCTTTATTGAAAATCACTGGCAATTCATCACTACCTAATCGTTGCGCTAAATAGTCTGCATAGCCATAACCAATTTCTTTCTTTTCACTCATACCCGCTGCGAGTGAATCACCAATTGCTGTGTAATGAACCGTTATGTCTGTTTCTGCATCCGCCGTTATGGCAAACGGTAGTGTCAATTGTAAAACAAGTAGTAAAATCGCGAACACTTTCAATTTCCTCATGCTATTCCCTCCTTGTATTTTCTAAATTTTCAATTAATTATAAGTTATTATTTGAAGAAAAACAAAAAGGAACTCTACAAATATATTTTTTTATAAGGTTGGTACATTTACATAGTTAGGCTCGTGCTTATCTGACGCATATTCTGCATTAGAAAGACACATCTTGTGCAAGTTAGAGCGAGATGCTGTCCTTTTTTTATGTACACAAATAACACAAATGAATAAAATAACAATTCCGTCTACTTTTTGGGTAGCTTGTACATTAATGTAGTAACTTATTGCATGAAGTTATTTTGAAAAAGTTTTTCACGTGAAACATCTCCCAATCATTCCTTGCAATTAAAGCATTTATCAGCGAGTTGTTTTTCTATAATACTATTGAATATGTTTGTCAATTATTTATTTCGCACACGATGCCCCCGTTAAATCTTACGTCATAATCCATCCATCCCTTTTACTAGAAAAATAATTGATGTTTTCATATGTTCAAGCAACTGAAACAGGTAGATTAGCAATCTATACTAAGAAAAAAGGGTAGTCATATAAAAATATGATTATTCGGAGCATTTTATCTGAACAATAATTTAAACGTAACCGTAATCCTATTTTCCTGTCTTATGACGAATACGATTGCACTCCGTTTAAGTTTTTAATAGACAAAGCGAAATTTTATAATTTCCTTAACGATCAAAAAGCCTTGATGCGATATCCAAGGCTTCTTCTCGTTATTTTGTTGCACGGTATTCCTTCTCTGTGCCATCTGCGAATCTCACGTCAATCTCAACCGATTGATATTCATCTGTAATTCCAAACACCGTTAGAACTTCATCGATAACATCCTCATCCAACGTTGTTTTATCAAAATCCAATTCTTGAAACAACGGCTCTAATTGCGTGTATGCGTCATTACCTGTGACCTTTAAATTACTTCTGCCATCGTCAATAGACGCTTCTACACCCGTTGCTTCGTTATCATATTCCACCTCATATGACTCTGTTGCTGAGTAATCTACATCTAAAGAAAACTCTGAGAAGTTAAATGATGTTGTATTAGTTGTATTAGTTGGATTTTGATTATTCTTAGCTGTATCCATATTCGTTGAGTTCTGTTCTGTTGGTACGGTCTCAGGTGCGTTTGTCACCTCGTCCTCATCCTTATTACACCCAGCAAGAATGACCAATAATAAAAGTGCGCTTCCTATTTTAAATTTCATCTTAATGCACTTCCTTTCTTTAATACTTATTGTTTCCCATGATCTTTAAACTAAAACCAATTTTTTTAATAAGGGTTTTTCCATAGAAAAAAGCTTTCAATTATTACGATCCGATGAATACAATACTTTTCAAATAAAAAAAGCTTTCGACATAAAAATTCGAAAGCCCAATACTCATTTATTATGGATTTGTTGACCACAGACCAGCATGTTTTAATACAACACGTGGGTGAAGTTTTAACTGTGCGACCATTAAGTCTGCTAAATCCTCTGCTTGCATTACTTTTTCTGGGTTACCGTCTGTTAAGTTTAATTCTACCGCCATATCTGTTGCAACTGTGCTTGGCGTCAATGTTACTACGCGCACATTATGCTTACGAACTTCTAGCATTAATGATTCACTCATTCCGATAACCGCTGCTTTGGAAGCTGTATATGCACTTGTAATTGGCGCACCCTTTTGACCAGCTGTAGATGAAATATTAATAATATCTCCTGATTTACGTTCAATCATTTCCGGTAATACTGCATGAGTTGTGTAGTATACACCTTTTACGTTGACGTCAATAATATTAGTCCACTCTTCGGGTGTTAAGTCCATGAAGCTACCGAATTTGGAAATACCTGCATTGTTAACTAAAATATCGATGGCGCCAAGCTCCCCTCGAATTGATTCAACCGCAGCTGTAATGGAAGCAAGATCAGATACATCTGCCGAAGCAACAGCCACTTTCACATTATATTGTTTCAACTCTTCAGCAACTTGTTGTAAATTTTCAAGCGTACGTCCTACTAATCCAACATTAATGCCTTCCTGTGCGAATGCGATTGCTGTTGCTCGACCAATGCCGCGACCAGCGCCTGTTATTAAGGCCGTTTTTCCTGTAATAGTTTGCATAGTAATTGCTCCCTTATTAAATAATAAAGTAATTTTATAATTTTTTACCTTACCTGTATATTCATTGCATCCAACTTAATAAATTCGCAAGCAAACAACTAGAAAAAATAGTTGAAGTGGATGACGCTCTATCAACGATTAACAATGGTTCTGTAACAAAATAATACAGCTAAGGCACACTCAAAATACCGAGTGTGCCTTTTCCTTTTCTCAAATGGAAATAGTGCAAATTGCGATGCTACGCTGCGTATTCACACTATCACAAGTGAAATATGAAATATGCTGTTGACCGTATTGCTTGTTTATACAAAAACCGTGAGCTAATTGGCGGTATGATAATTGCTGAAGAACCAAAAATACTACGCTTCTTCTTTTGATATACTAGATACCTTAACAGACTGACCTTCGTAATTGGCCGATGAAGTCTAAAAAACTTTGGTGATAGCCTATAAAAAAGTCCCTGCTCGTTATTTCGTAATCGAAACTTTTTTGCCTTCTACTTCTTCACTACATCAAAATTCGATCCAATGAGTAACCAGTTTTGTGGGAATGGTAACCCCAGCTTCCAGTAGCCAATACCACGTAACTTGTTGCGCTTTACTAAATCGATTTTAGCTTGAATGGATCTTGCATCTTCAAACCACACAATATGCGACCTCCCCTGCTCGTCTACATAGTTGAAGAACGGGGCTTGCGCGATATTATCATATTGAATGACTGTGTTATACCGTTTAGCAATTTCAATTGCTCTTTGAGGACTGAGCGCTTCCGCATACGCTCCACCTGGTACAAATGGCAGCGTCCAATCATAACCATATAAATTTTGCCCGAGCATCACTTTATTTGAAGGTATGACGGAGGTTGCATACCGCACGACATTTTCTACTGGTCCAATTGGAGAAACTGCCATAGGAGGTCCTGCCGAATAACCCCATTCATATGTCATTAGTAAAACAAAATCCACAACCTCACCGATCGCCTTGTAATCATGTGCAACGTACCATTCTCCCGGCTGATCCGCCCTCGTTTTCGGTGCTAGCGCTGCAGAGACGGTAAACCCGGCCGCATGCATTCGCTCCACGGCTCTTTGTAGAAATTTAATATATGCTTCTCGTTGATCACCTGGTATATGCTCAAAATCAAAATGAATATCCTTTACGCTACCGAGACGATTTGCTTCCGCAATAATATTATCAAATAGCAAATCCTGCACCGCCACGCTTTGCAAAATATCCCGGGCTAGTTCCCCACTAAACTGAAACTCTTCCAGATTGGTAATGACCATTGCAAGTGAGGTATTTGTTTCATCTACTAAGGCTGGAATCCCTTGAATCGGCGGTGGTTTTAGCGTACCATCCCTCCTCACCTCATAACTAAATAAAGCGAGATACGTTAAATATGGTCCTGCTTCACGCGCTTGATTTAGTAGTACCTCACTAACTGATGTCCCTCTAGGCTCTAGATAAGCCATAATTTCCGCTTCAGTTTTCGGTGCCGGTGGAATAAATAAACGCTGACCGATCATTAAACTTTGATTCGGATTTATACCGTTCATTTGCGCAAGTGTCAAATAATTCACCCCAAAACGTTGCCCAATAGACCATAAGCTATCCCCTGGCTGCACCCAATAATAACTACCCCAAATCGGTATAACTAGCGCCTGCCCTATGACTAACCTGTTAGGATCCGGTATTTGATTTGCCGTTACAATATTTTGTACCGTCGTTCCGTAAGCCTGCGCAATCCCGTATAGTGATTCAGCTGGCTTCACAACATGGATTTGAATGATGCACCCTCCTTTCTAGTGGTTGTATATTTACGTATAATTTTATGATAGAAAGACGGGGATGATGTTACTGAATAATTATTTTGTTAACCTAACACAAGCTTGAAGAAGCTATACCACTACATGAAAAATAGTGGTATAAGCTGTTCGTAAGGAGGTCTCACAATGGTATAACGATTCAGAAAAAGCGTCTAAATTCCACCCGGTGTCCGTGTAAACTTTAAAAAAGCTCCAAGTATTAGCTTTGGTGGGAAAGGGCTACGTTGCAGTGTGAGCACAACTGGTAGACGTACTACTTCTGCCGTCATTTCCGGAAACGGACTTTCTTATGTAAAAAATAACTTCACTAACAAAAAATCCTCTACACCAAATGCAATGAATGTGCAAAAAAACACATGATGCTCAGTCAGAGGTCGGTGCATTTTAACAGCAGTGTGGTTGTCGATTAGAAAGAAACAACTTAAAGAAAGAGAGGTCTCAAAGTTTGTATGAGACCTCTCCTTTGTTATTTTTTTATGAAGAAGTCATATCTCTAGAGGCGCCATTCCCATTATCGGTTTCTGAAACATTACTCATAATTGCAGCCGTATCATAAGCAATCAGTGTCACCCGTAATTTGTCCTCAAGGTTATTAATTTCTTGCAGCTGTTCACTGTCCAGCTGCGCATATTTGCTTTCTTCCATTGTAGTATCCAACCTTTCTATTACTTACACTTTGGTGTATTTGCGTCCCCATAGTGGATTCACTGAATTCCAAATTCACCAGTGGCTTCAGTAAACATTTACTGAACAATGTTCCAAATTATTTTGTCCGATAAGATATAGTTTATACGCAAGTTAATTTTCTATATTTCTTTCTATCGTAGTCACCTTTTCATTGAACAAATTACTGCCGAATGAAGATGAAATGTACATAGCCTTTTAGAAAGCCAAACCTCGCACCAATATAGGGTGAGATGATGTCCTTAACCAACTAAAAAGAGGAAGGACAATTAGTGTCCCTCCTCTTTTTATACTGTTAATACGTACTATTAGATGCTCAATAATTCAAGTATGTGCCTTTTTCAGCTAGTTCATATGCCAGGCGAATCGTTGAAACTGCTAACTCTGCATACGTCACTTCTCTGCCAGGGTAAAATTGATTTTGATCAGTTTTTAATATTCCTAACGAGTTTGTTATGGCAACATAACCAGCGTATTCTGGCTTCACCTTATTCGCATCCACAAAGTCTAGCTTATAAATATTACTATGTTTAGCTGCTTGCTCCAGTCCTAGAACACGTATATACCAAGCTGCTAATTCCTCACGAGTAATTGGTGAATCCGGATTAAAACTTGGATTCTTTGCATCAAGAATGCCGATTGTAACCGCACGCTCAATCACTTGATATAATGGGTGCTTCGAATCTATATTCTCAAAAGTTTGATTCATGCTTTCTTGTTCATACGCATACCCACCCTCATAAAAGTACGTAAGTGATTTGATGAGGACTTTTAGTGCTTCACCTTTTGAAATAGAGGCATCTCCATTAAAATTTTTGGCCTCCTTAATATCTAAGATTTTGGCATTAATCAAGTAATTCAGTTCTTCTTGTGCCGTAGGATGTGAAATGACAACCGTATTTTTTTCATCACCCGAGCTATTCCATTTGCCTGTTTTGGCATCTAAAAAACTATTTGCATTATCATTAAATATGGGTGAATAGACTAACTCATAATGATGTTTGTCTTCTTTATTTTCTTGTTTAATATAATTTAGTTTAAGGCTTAATGAATTTTTCAAAATAGCTGTTGCCTCTTCCGTAGACACTACTCCGTCAAGGGATGGCCATGTTTCAACATCCTGATAATTGACATTAAGGCTACTTAAGGAACCATCCGCAGCAATTCCTACACCAATATTATCGCCTGACACGACAACACCATTGACAATTCTCGGGAAATTAAAGTGATAACTACCTTGTCCCTCTTCAATGTATGGTTCATCTATTGGCTTAGCATAGTTGTGTAAATAAGATGGTACCCACTCTTTTAAATATTTTATTGCTTGAGTCGTCGCCTGTTCAATCGAAAGGGCATTCTCATTCTTTGGTTGTTCACCCATTTGTGCTAAAATCATGCCTTTTACATCATAATACTGCGTAATCTCTCCCGTTTTTTTATTAATTTCTAGGCTCGCACCATGTCCGCCATTCCCAAACTCGTACGAATATTGAACGCTAATTACTTCCTGCCCCATGTAATTTTCTAGTTCTTCTAAAGAGTGAATGCTTAATTTGACCTTATCAGATTGAATCTTTAAGACTTGTTCAGCAAATTTCTTAGCTTCTTCTAATGTAATGCCGTTTTGTCTAGGTGGCAGAAGACTTTCAGCAATCTTTTCGATTTTTGTTTTCGCAGGGAAGTCAGCAGAGAAACCGTTTGTTGTTTGCCACTTACCAGAAAGTGCATGGACGCCGAGTAATTTTGCTGTTGGTTTGTAAACAAGATGAACACTATTTTTTCCCGTTTGGTAATCCGTATTCACTTGATATTGTAGTTCAACAGAAAGCTTGTCTTTAACTTGTTCTAACATCGCATTTTTAGCTTTTACTTGGTTTACATCATCAAAGGTAGGGGATTCCATCTTGTTAGCATTCCTGTAAAATTCAACAACCTCACCATTTCCAAGAACGGTCACTTGAATCCCTTGATCAGCAATGGCTACTTTATTTTTCATACGAACGAAAGAAAATGAGTAACGAATAGGTTGTGTTAGTATTTGAGGTGAATAATAGTTATAGCTGTTATCAGTTTCTAACTGATAGTCCTCTCCATTAGAAAATTGCTTAATGACATTCTCTGCAATTTTCTCTGCTGCATCTTTAGAAACCTTTGCTGGGAATAGTGCCTCTTTTTCATTGGGAGGTTGATAAGAGAATTGCTCAACTTCTAAATCCTCTCCAACAAATCCTATATGACCGTATATTTGCTTTCCATTAACTGTCTTAGAGAAACTTAATTGATACCGCATCGTATCATCAGGATAATGATGGCCGCTACTCATATGAAAATCACTATTTGTTACGAAGTCAAATTTATTCGGAAACAACTGATGAAACTTCTTAATTAAATCATTTTTTGAAAAAACCGTATCTGTCACAGCGATTTGAATTTGAACTTTTTCACGTTGGCCATTTGTTGTTGAAGCACTGCCAATAGACGAAAACATGCCAAAAGATAACACAGAAGATGTTAATATAATTCCGAAGTTTTTAAATTTTACCAAAATAATCCCCCTTGAGTCGTATTCCCTGAATTGTACAGTAAATTCTGTCAATAAAAAATAGGAATTCTTTCTTTATATAATCCTATGAATACACCCCTTTATCCTTATCTTTTAACAATATTAATAGTTCCTTCGCATTCTACAAGCTCCGCAAAATCCCCGCTCGCTCCTAATTTATCAAGTACGTCATATGCTATTGCTTTGTCTTCTACTAGAATATGCCTCATCTCTATCTATTTATGTATGCAATCTAAGAAGTTATTTTGTGTCCATAAGGTTTGTCAATCACTATAATAATCCATGGTTTTTAGCTGAATAAATAATAAAAAAAGAACCCATGTTTTAAGGGTTCTTAGGGATTTAGTTGAGAATTGTATGTGCACCTGGTAAAGGTATTAATAAATTTAAATTGGCCCATTTATCCATTCGCAATTTGCACCATCTACCTCTTCACCGCAATATGGACATACAGGCCGCTCAATTTCAAAGGTTCTGTCGTGAATTACAACACCTAATAGCATACATTTTTTGCAATCTATAAATAATCCACGCATGTCCGCTGAATAATGGATGGATTTCTTTAATGTCTCAAAATTCCCTTCCGATTCATCAGATCCACCGGGATACTCACTGCCCAAGTAGCCATCCTTCCATTCAACTACATCCGCCATTCCGGTGTTAGAAATTTTATCAAAACTACTATAACTGTCTGTAATTTCATCCAATTCATTTGGATCTAGAGTAAAGGAATCTGTCCCTTTTTCAACTAAAAGAATGAGATAATCCTGAAATTTAATCGCCTCAATAATTTCACTAACGCCATTTACTTGGATTAGGGAATTTGTCGGTTCTTTTAAAATAATTTCACATATGTCTAGCCAGTCAAGAATATCATCAACTGTATAAGATTCATCAAAACTAAGCGACACTAGTACATAACGACCATCATTAACTAATAAATTGGCAAAGCAATCTTCCATTTCAACACTTTGCATCTTCAGTTCGGCAAATAAATCTTCATAATTTGGGATTAACATATACTCATAATAGTCCGGATATTTTCTTAATTCCCCTAATACCCTCGCATTTTTATAGTCTTGAAAACTGATTACTTTTCTTTCGTCATTATCCAATGTAATCCCCCCACGAATGAATAGTTCAAAAAAAATTTAACAGTATTGATTCAACCATAAATAATCCCCCTCCCAACATCCTAAATTTTCATTTCAGATAGTAAGAGGTTATATTATTCGGCTAAATCCACACATTATCTCACACAATGAGTATATGTTTTACTATTTTGTAACATTACATTGGTCTCGTATGAGAATCTCTAATTAAATGAATTATCGGATGAACAATTCGAAAGAAACGATTTTGGGCGGCTGTTAAAAATCAATCTATACCTGGCCCTCTGTACTTATCCGATATAACGGAATAATTTTGATGGTGGATTTTGTCCCACTCTGTTTTTTTGAATTGAAGCCCTTTAATACAATCATTTATCCATGCTTGATCAAATAAACGAAAACCTTGTTCCGCTACCCATTTTCGTATAATGAAGTAGCTATGTGTTGAGATAAACAGCTGTACACCCATACGCGCTAATTGTAAAAATAATTTTGCTAACACCGGGACTATTTTCAGATTAATATTGGATTCAGGCTCGTCCCAAAATAAAATCGTATTTTGTTGGACTGTTCCATTTGCAATCAATTGTACAATCGTTGCAATTTTCCGGTAACCCTCTGCTAATAAACCCATTTCTTATACAGTCTTACATACTAAACCTTGGTGCCAGCAAAACACGAAGAATCCTCAATTTACTACTATCTAAAATTACATTGGTTTAAAACTTCCCATTTGTCTTGGTCGGACGTGGAATGGTTTTACTACTCTCTAAAATTACATTGGTCTAAAACTCGAAGAATGTCTTTAGCTCTGGACTTTTTGTTTTACTACTCTCTAAAATTACATTGGTCTAAAACTTACTTCTCCGTGCGCTTCAATGCGATTGTGTTTTACTACTCTCTAAAATTACATTGGTCTAAAACTACATCACTGAACACATCGTTACTCGCATTGTTTTACTACTCTCTAAAATTACATTGGTCTAAAACATCTGTTTTATTGATTCGTAATATCGTCATGTTTTACTACTCTCTAAAATTACATTGGTCTAAAACCAATACTACTACCGCATATTGAGCACTTTTGTTTTACTACTCTCTAAAATTACATTGGTCTAAAACTACCCCTTATGTTCATATTGTAAATGTGGAGTTTTACTACTCTCTAAAATTACATTGGTCTAAAACAAATCATTCGAAAGCGTAAAAAAAACTGAAGTTTTACTACTCTCTAAAATTACATTGGTCTAAAACGAAGTCTTTGATTTATTTACAATGCATCGAGTTTTACTACTCTCTAAAATTACATTGGTCTAAAACACCCATCCTGGTTTTAAATAAATAGTTTTAGTTTTACTACTCTCTAAAATTACATTGGTCTAAAACGTTGTAGTTCCACAACCCAAACCTTATTTAGTTTTACTACTCTCTAAAATTACATTGGTCTAAAACCTCAAATGTGTAACTTTGTACTATTATTTGAATTTATTTTTATAAAATTACATTGGTCTAACACCGAATTTTAGTGAGTAGCTTAGTATCCATTGGTTAAATACTAAAATTTATTGCTTTCTAAAAACGTACGCCACCGATCACTTAATAACAATAAATCGTCATTAAAATCATAAAACGCTAAATCTTTTACTAGTTGTTCTAAAGATAGCTGCGAATGTGAATAATCAAATAGCATAAGTTCGTTATATAAACCGCTGATATTATATATACTACCATTTTCCTTAAACAATTTGATATTCGATAAATTCACTATATCCGCATTTACTTTTTTAGATGTAATACAGATTACTGTAACTTTTAAATCATTTAAATAAGCTAATAACTGTTTCATGTCGGCAATTGGCAAATCTGCTTCTGGGAAATGATAAATAAGCAGCTTTGGTCGCTTTCCATCTAAAGATTGCAGCCACATATCAATTATAAATTTACGATATTCAAATGCCGATACATTTTCTTTATTTGATGTTATTGTGATTTCTACTTGCTTTAATAAGTTTTCAAGCACTAGTGATTGTAAGTCAAATTCGATTTCAAAATCAGCAAATTTAATTGTCATCTCATGGAAAGTACGTTCAATTTCATTTTTCATATGTGTATAAATGGGTAATAACTGCTCGTCCATTTCAAATTGTTGTTTAATGAACATCATGATTTGTTTATTTGCATCTTTGGCTTCTAAAAATTCAAGTGCCCCACCAGTAATATTCACTATATCAAAGTCTTTACTTACCACATCATACCCATCATATGTCACTCGAAAATACATATCTTCCCGTTCTCTTCCTTTAATCCATTGTAGAAGTGTATCTCGAAAACGATATTGCTGAATTGCACTTCTAAATGTGAGGATATTCAACGTATTTTTTTCAAAAACGATTTCTTCAATTCCATTCGTATAAATGTTCATAACTCTACTATCCTTGAAGCAGTTGTTATTTGTTCTCGTTTAACCGGACCTTTACTAATGCGTTCCATATTCGCATACTGCTTTTCAGTTATTATCAAGGTTTCAATATGGCCTTTCGGTGGTAAATTTTGCTCTAGCTTCACCTTTTGTAATTGTAATGCCGAATGATTCAATATGATTTTTGCATAGATTGAATATTGCACCATTGCATAGCCATTCGTAACAAGGAACTTTCGAAATTGACGATAATATTTTCTTTCTAAAGCTGTATTGGTTGGTAAGTCAAACATAACAATTAGTCTCATAATTCTATGCACACTCCTCACCTCAAACTTTATATTTTTCAAATTTCATTATTGGGAAATTAAGTTTATCCTCTTCACCTGTATTCAAAAAATTTATGCAACCATCTATAAACATTTGTACAGCCTGCGCTAAATAGTGTTCTCCACTTTTGATAAATATTTTGTAATTCAACATCTCTATTATTTGGCGACGTTGTTCTTTCCCAAACTGATCAACAACATGTTTAATGACAATAAAATCAACAATCGGACGGAAAACCTCTATAAAATCGCTCGCTAAATTATATTGATTATATTCGTTTATATGGTGAATTCCTATTTCTGATAAATACCCTTTGCTTACAATTTGTCGCGCAATTAGCGAATGTAAAATTGTATAGCCATAATCTATTCCCCAATTTAATTCATCATCGGAACCTCGTGTAAATTCACTATTAAATAAGCGATTGAAATACACTTTGGCTGCATGTCCTTCACGATTCGTAGCATCATGCATTTCTACTTGCTCCACAAACGATAGTAAATCATCGTAGCCTTCTCGTTCTAAAAACTTCAGCAGTTGACCTTGATTATAAATCTTTTGCTGTATAATGTATTTCCATAAAACGCCTTTATACTCCTCGTTCCATTGAAATTGCTTAACAATATTTTTCGATTGTCTGTGGTGCCCATAGACTGACTGAATGACGGAAGAAGGAATATGTTTTTGATCGCAAAGTATCGTCGTAATCTTTTGATTAGATAGAGCATTTAATAAATGACCGGTAATAACAATACTAGGATTTTCAATCACTAATATTCCAATTTCTGAAATTGGTATTTTATTCACCTCATCATTAACGATTACTAAATTCTCCATCCTAAGTGACAACTTCGACTCTTTCGTTAATATTACCGTCCTCCATGTCATTCAATCGCCTCCAACTCTTTTTAAATCATTACTAGATTTTCTTTATTCAACGCTCTTTTACTATCAATTGTCCGTGGCTTTCGGTACCGTAAACCTGTAATTGATTCATAGAGAACGAGGATATCTGTGGGCTTAGGTGATTTTGTAATACGACTACCAAATTTATCCGAGCGTGTTGCACTTGCAGATGCGGATTTTAAAATTTCTTCTATTCCTGTATTAAAACCTTCAACTGTTTTCAATTCTTTTTCTATAAACGTATTAACCTTTAATTTGAATGTGTCTTTGTTAAAAATTGTATATTGGCTATAAAGGCAGTCTGCCACTTCTTTAAACAATTCAACCCTTTGTTCGTTCGACATTTCTTTTAAGACTACTTTATCTAACTTTTTCAAAATGTTCTGTGGGAGTTCAAATTGTTTTGCATTGTGTAATTCCCCAGAAGAAATAAAGTAAAATGGATGACCTTCGATTTCAACTTTTTGATACTTTTGTATTACCGTTAAAATCCTAGCCTTTACGATATCGCCTTTTACATCGCGACGAACTAAATACATTGCTAATTCTTCATCACTTAATTGCTCCAACTGCATCTTTTCAATTACTTTCAAATCAAAGAACTTAACCTCTTCCACGACACTATTCTTTTTTTGTATTTCATATGCTATGGCATATGTTGCAGTTTTCTTCACTTCATCATGCACAAATTTTGACGTTTTAGATGATGTATATTTTGCAGATTTTACTTTCGGTGAAAATATCGTTTCTTTATAAAACATTCCTTCACTACTACCCGTCATTTTAGTTGTTTGCCATGGTAGGTCGAAGAAAATTTGCTGTAAATACTCAATACCCGATACGTACTGATTGGTCGTCAAACTTTTGAATTTCGCTTCTTTGAATTGAGAAAAAATAAAGAAGTCATTTGTATTTTGGGCAATTTTACTCCACTTTTGATTTATTTCCTTATGCTTTAAATCAAAGTTTAAAAAGTTCGATCCATATTCATTAATAATAAATTGAATGAGTATGGTCGTAAGTAATGCATCTATTGCATGATGCTTATTGTTATAACTGCGGATTTTCGGCAATTTCATGGCCTTTCTATACTTTGAAACAATACCTGCCTTCACCAAATGTACTTCTGTTTTCTCGAACCGTTCATTTAATAAGTCTTTGACATTTTTTATAATTTGGCTTGTTTCGACAAGTTGACGAGCTATAAATTGCTCCTTGTCTACATCTTTAAATGAAGACTTTGTTAATAATTGATACTTCTTTGTTGAAATCAACTTTAACTCATTCAGTTTTTTCCAAAACGCTTGCATTTGATATTGGTCTTTTGCTTCGATAATCTCCAGAGGCATCTTGTTTTGTCCCACTTGATTTTTCTTTTGATTTGCTTCTGTAGAAACTAATGCCAAATTATCTAAACTATCATCTTTCACATAATTACGGGGCAAAATATGGTCTACTTCATACATGTGTAACTGATCAATATTCAATGCTTTCCCTGTATATAAACACTTCCCTTGCTGCATCAAATAGAGCCAGAAGCCTCGATCTTTAAAGCGTTCTTCCGGATATGCACTCATTTTTTTATAAAATACTTGTGCTTCTTGATCTTTCCATTCTTTCGCTAAATCTTGCCAAATAACTTTACGGGATTTCGGTTGTTTCGATTTTTCGTCCTTTCTTATCACTTCAATCATAATATTTTCAGGCTCTCCAAAAATCCCAACTAGTTCTTCTACAATTTTTACCGCACGCCAAATACCCCTTTTTAATGTTGGAGAACCTGCTAATTCTTGAATGTCTTTATACTGGATTTTATGCCCTACTTTTTGTTGCTGCGCATTAAGCATTTCAATTTTTTTTGCTAGATCTGTCTCACGAACCGATAATACTTCCATAAAGTTTCGTGAATACTTCTCCATATATTCAATGACCGTATCGCCATTGTCATTTAGAAGAATTTCTGATAATAGTTTTTTTGAAAGTCTCCCCCACCCTGTTAGCTTCAACTTACTTAACCTTTGAATTTGAATGGCTGTTACTTGTGGGTATTTTTCAGTTATTTTATAATTAATGATGTCTTTTTCATTGAATACTGTGCACCAATAAATAATTTCTTCAATCATTTCCTCCTGCTTATCTACATTCCCAAAAATTGATGCCATAACACGATAAACAGCTAAATTAGAAATAAAGCGGTCTTCTTTTTGTGTCCCATAAATTTTCTTCGTCTCGCCATATCCAAATAACTCGTCTTTAAATGGGCTTTTTTGGAGTTCTGATAAAAGTTTTTTATGTGTTACAGTATTGTTCTGTTTGAAGACATGCTCAATAATCCATTTTTTCATATCATTGCATAGACGATGCTTCCGGTCAGCGGGCTCGGTTTCAGAACGGATTTGCACGCCATTTAGTTCGTTCAATAACTCATAACGCTCGTAAAGCAAAGATGATTTTGGTAATACATCCTCGACTTTTAAATAAGTACACTTATTCGTTAAACGGTTAATAAACTTTTCTGCTGACACTGGTTTATTCACAACTTGATCAAAATTCCATGGTGTAATAGGTTCCCCATCTTGATTACGCTCCATCCAGCCAAATTCACCTTCTTTAGTTACAAGTGGTCCAATATAATAAGGGATTCGGAAACCAATAATTTGCTTTACCTTTTGGATGAAATCTTCTGTAATAAAATCATAATGTGGCTGTTGAGCTTTTAAAATCGCTTCTGCTTCATATAAATTGTTTTGGTATGGAATCGAAGCATTTTGAATACCCTTTTGCTTTATTAAAAATTTTTCATTACTAATAGCTATTCGCGCTTGTTCTAGTTGCTCTTGATGCATAGCTGAAACATTTGTTGCATTTTGAAACTCTTTAAATAATTTTTCGATTTCTTTATAAAATGACTCCTCATGCTTTTTCTCTTGTTTAAATCGATCAAGCTCACATAATAGCTTTAGATCTTTTGTTTGCTTAAATTGTGTTTGGTTTCGCTTTGATGTAATGAAGAATCGACGATATAGATTTCCATTGCCGTATACATTTATCATTTCTTTTAAAAACAATAAGTCTTGTTGATATTGGTTAAATGCTGCAACTTTTGCCGTTGCTACACATTTTTCTCCTTTTAATAATTCAAACAATGTAATTTGCTGATAAAGTGGCAGTACATTTTCTAGTAACTCCACTTCATTATCTTCCATTGTTTCTAAAACTTCGTGGAAATCGTCTGACGTAATTTTTGTGGAAACCTTCTCCTCTTTATAGCGTTGTAAATTTGAAGAATTCGGAAAGATCTTATACATATCTACTTTCAAGCCTAGTAACAACTTAAATAAATTTTCGTATTCACTACCAATTACTAGTTTTATTTGTTTCACTTTTTCCGATCTAGCCATTTGAGTATTTAATAATATATTTTTTGTTTGTTCAATATTCGATTGACTGAAATGTAGTACCTCGTTCTCAATAAAATTACTATAGACCATCAGTAACCCTTCAATTTGACTTTCTAAATCAAATGCATCCTCAGTCGAATTCCATTCAGTTCCTTCATTTAAAAAGTGCCCTCGATATTTTACTAAGTTGTGCAAAGCTAAATATATAAGTCGCACATCGATCTTTTGTTTTTCTTTTAGTAAATCTTCTCGTAAATGATAAATTGTTGGGTATGTGTTTGTGTTCAATTGTAATGACCGTAATGTTTCTGATAATGTACGATTTTCAAATTGATTATCATTTTTCCAAAAGTGCTTTGCATCCGATTGCTTAATAAATCCTGGAAATTCGGCTAGTGGCACATTAAAAATTTGTTGTAGTAATTGAATACGTTTTTTTCGACGATTGTAACGACGACGCATACCACGCTTTAGTCGACGCGTTTCTGCTACTTGTGCTGCTTCAAATTCATGTACCCCTATCGCAGCACGATTATTGTAGAGTAAAATTTTATAGTCTTCAGTCATACATACCCAACCTACACTTGCTACCCCAATATCTAAACCAATTGAATATTTCATCCAAAACACCCCTTTTTAGTTTACAAATTTTGTATTTTGTTTTACAATGAAGTTGTTACTACTCTGTAACATTACATTGGTAAGTTAAAATAAGCTTAAAGCGTAAAAGTTGACCGCTAGAGGTCTCCGCCATCTATCTTGCATAGATGGTTTTATTTTTTTCCTTATATTTACTTTTATTTTAATTGAACTACTAGTTAAATTCAAATATTTGTAAAAAATCCCCCTCACTATCCGATTCTACTTCGGATACTGAGAGGGATTTCTTTGTTTTTGCCTTATTCGTGCCTATAAAAAATTTGGAAAGAAGTCAAACTTAAATGCTGTAGCACTATATCATCGCTCACTCGTTTTGAGATGCCACCTACTACCGCTTCTGATATTAAGAATAGTGCTGCCATTATTTATGCACACGGCGTTGCTAATTCTCCCCCCAACAGTAAGCTCAATATACCCGAATTGGGTTGTAAGGATATAAAGATTTCATAGTCGCCTCCATTAGTTTTTTTGGTATGTGTAGCGGATTTTAGAGGAGAGTTGATGATGAAATTAAAATTAACCAATGTGAACGCCTATTTAGAAGCATTGAATGAAAAAGAGTTAACACAGGTCACTATTGATATATACAAACATGACTAAAGTGTTCAACAGTATTTTGCGCGACAGCTACAGGGAGATGCGTTTGCCGAGGAGCAGTTCCAGGCCGTTCTAAAGAAAATCGAAAAAGAAATCTTCCCAGATCGCGTTATAGGACAAGCCCGCCCTACCACTATTAAGAAGGACGTCGAAGCCTTTTTTAAATTAACACAGGATGACAGTAAATACGCGTCGCTGCTAATTCATGTGGTTGATTTAGGACTAGACTTTAGCGTGCGTTTCGGAAAAGCTTCTGCAAATTATTTTACCGCTCTCGTTAACATGTTCGAGACTGCGTGTACCATTATTGCACAAGACGAAGCACTATTTAAAAGCTTAACGGATCCATTTGAGCGCATTTTACAAAATGCAGAGGAAGCCGGCTGGGGTATGGATGAAGTGATGCATGAGATTTATTGGAATATGGGATTTCCGGATGAGAAAATTGAATTTGAGTGATGGTGTATTGTAGGGATGAGAAAGAACCGCTGCCAGGCGGTTCTTTTGTTGTTTTAAAGTGGGTGTAAGGAATTTTAAGCAATTAAAAATTTGTAAGCCCGAAATATAAAAAAGCGCACCTTTTCGGTACGCACGACGAATGGCCATCTATCTGAAATTTTTTCGGATAGATGGCTATTTAGCACATGTGGCTTGGATATTTTTTGACCAAGGCATGTAGTTAATTAAAATTTGGGGTTGCTGATGGATCGGTAAATTCGGCAGCTCTGTCATTAACGTTACTAGGTATTGATAGAAGTCGATACCATTTGCTTTTGCTGTTTCAGCCAAACTTAAGCAGATCGCATTCGCTTTAGCACCAGCTTCACTAACAGAGAAAAGCCAGTTCTTTCGGCCGATCACATTAGGGCGAATCGCATTTTCAGCTGGATTATTATCGATTTCAATGCGACCATCGAGCAGAAAAGCTTTTAACCCATGTACACGATTTAATGTATATTCGGCAGCTTTTGCCAAGGCATTTTTTCCGAAGAAAGGGGATTCATCTACCCATTTTAGAAACTTTTCTACAATCGGTTTCGAATGTTTTTGCCGTGCTTTTCGTCGTTTACCTGGTGAAAGATGCTTAAATTGACGTTCTAAGTGATACAGTTGGTCACAGTAATCCACACCAATTTGACCGTTTCTGCTATCAGCTTTCAGCCAATAACGTCGTACATGCGCCCAACAGTTGGCGAACGTGACATCAGGTAGATTGCCGTATGCAGAATATCCATCACAAATCACGGTTCCTTTAAAGCCAGCTGTAAAGTTTTCTAATACAGAACGACTTCTCGATAAAGCACTTTGGAAAAGAACGATGATTGGTCCTTGGCTTGGCACGCTTCGGAACACCCAATTGTAGGCATTCGATTGACCTGATTTACCATCTGATCGTTTAATAATTTGCGCATACGTTTCGTCCACATGCAGAACAGATTTTGCTGTTAATGTCTGCTTCATCTGCTCATAAACCGGTAGAAGCCAATCTTCTGCTGCACGAATGACCCAATTCGATAAGTTTTTGTCATTGGTAAGCAGACCAAATCGGTCCCACTCCTTCACCTGGCGGTAAAGAGGTAAGTACTGGATGAACTTATCGTAGATGAGTTTTGCTAAAACAGTAGGTCCTGCAATGCTACGTTGAATGGCAGCTTGCGGTGCTTTTCCACGTTTCATCTGCGCTTTTTGAGTAGTATCTTTTTTACAATGCCTACACTCATAAGCGTGTTCAATATGTTGAACACGCTTCATTGTAGCCGGAATGAATTTTGCTTCCTCACGCGCAATGGTCGTACCAGCTTCGGTCATTTGACCAAGGCAACAGTCACATTGCGTGTTTTCAGGATGATGGTGAATTTCTTCTATTTCAATCCCGTCACGAAAAGAATCATTCCGTTTTTTCTTATGTAATTTACGGACAACGGTATACGTAATCATTGCCGTGCTTTGTTCTTCTGTCTGCTCAGAATCGCTAAAAGACGGATCGTCTTCGAATAAAGAACCTTGTCCGTCTGGTGCTTTATACTTTGATTTTTCCGATTTTGAACCGTATAAAGCCTTGGTTAATTGGCGAACTTGTTCAGTCAACGCTTCGATTTGTCGATTTGACTGAGCTAATTGTTGCTCAAGCATTCGAATTAATCGTTCATTTTGATTTTCTTGCTTAGGAGAAACGTTCGTCAAATCATTCACCACATTTCCGTTCAGTATAAGTTATGGATGATTATACCACCTTAATAGGTGGGTTTAAAAGACACCTTTTGCAGATTTCGCAATCGCTTTTGGCTGCTGAAGCGATAAACCTTCTAACAGCCAGCGAAGTTCCTTTTGTGAAAGGTTACGTACTTCCTTTTCATCTTTTGGCCATTGCAGTTTGCCATTATCTAATCGTTTATAAAGCATGGCGAAGCCATCTCCATCAAAATACAAACATTTATAACGGTCTTTACTCGTTCCAGAAAATAAGAAGATGGAATCACTATATGGATCAAGTTTAAAAGAATCCTGAATGAGTGTTGCGAGACCGTCAATACCTTTACGCATATCGGTCTTACCGCAAATAATGTAGATGTTCTGCACGCTCGTAAAATCATGCTTCATTGATTATTCAGCTCCTTCACGATCGTTTGGATGATGTGCTCATCTACGCCATTGAAGAAAGAGATTACTGCGGTAGCTGTTTTAATTACGCAGCTTGGATCAGAAGGAGATTGCGGTGAATTTGTAAATGAAGATTCGTCAATGATAGGGTCTAGCGACACGGGGACAATTGTTAGTTTAGTTGTTGGCATAGAAAACACCTCCCTTATTTGATATATCTATCGTACCGGGAGGTGCCTGTCATATATATGCGTTATTTGATTACGGGCTTACAAAAATTTCAATATTTTTTAGGGTTAATAAATTTTCACTTTGATAACGAATTACCAAGGGATTAACTCGCCCTACCTTTTTTCCGCGCCGCATTTTTAAACGTGATTTGTCTCATTTGGCAGAATGGAGGTACAACTTATTTGAAATTAAGCGACAATGGCACTTATTTACCGATAAGTTGTATGTCCAATTCGTCGATTTTAACTTTTCAACAAAAAATATCAGTCCGTTATTATAAAACCCAAAAAAGAATCCTTGTTTCGAGAATTCAATCGGAATAATTCGGGGATTTTGTGTGCATCTTGTGTAGGAATCTTATTCTTATGTCTTTTTAGGGAGCTAGTAATGTTTAATCAAAAATATATTCTACTTTCTTGAGAATATCTAGCACTTCCACTGCATTTGTTTCATCATACAAACTAAGTTTCATAAATAATGCATCTAGTTGCTGCACAACTTCTTCTTTTAATAAATACATATCTTTATTATAAACAGGCTTTTGCATAGATACTTTAGCTTTCATATAATTACTCATACATTTTTTATATGCGCGTTCTACATCGGCAGTCTCTATAATTCCATGACAAGATGCACATAATGTTACTAAATTATCTTGATGATTCGGCCCACCTAATTTCCTAGGTATTTTATGATGGAAATGGAAATGTGTTTCTTCATTTCATACTACACATTTAAAACCATCTCGCTTACGTACTTCTTCTTTTAGTTCTTCAGTAAAAGTTTGTTGCCAAACATCTAAAAATTGAATTTGGCCACCTTTTTCTTCTACTAACTCTAGTATGTCTAAATGTGGCAGGATAATCGCTTCTACTGTTTTCCGAACCATTTCTCCAAACTCATATTCACTGAGTTCATCTACTTCTTTTTCAAAAAGAGGATTTTCATGCCCATGCATTTCCTCTTCTAAATCACAATTAAAATCCATCAACTTCGTCTAGCTCAAAATTAATGATAATAGGCTTTCTAATAGTTAAAATCTCTTTTTCTTTAGCAATTTGGGAAATTTGTTGAGCTACTTGTTCTTTAATATGTGTATCATTCAAATCGTCGTTTGAGCATGACGTATTTCTATTCTGCAAGACAGTCAAACAATTATTTGAATGAAAATAAAAATGAACCGTTATTTCCTTATGTAAGGAAGTAACAGTTCATTTTACAAAGTAATTTTCTTTACTCAAAAGACTTCTTTGATAAAAACCATACAAAAAGCAATAATCACAAAAGATGCTAATGCTAAAATGGTATCGTAATTAAAGAGTCGCTTTATTGAGACTAGCATACATATGGGGCTTACTTAGTTCTAGAAAAGAGTGGGTAGTTAAACAATTGATTCATCATTATTTTTTTGCTGTCGATTGTACACAAATTTAGATAAAGTGATGCTACCTTCATATAAAAGTAGTAATGGAATAATCACTAGAATATCTGATAAAAAGTCAGGTGGTGTAATTAAAATTGACGTAATAATTAACACGAAGTACGCATATTTTCTTATTTTTTGTAGAACATATGGATTAATTATTCCTAAACTTGTTAAAAACATAATCACGACTGGCAATTCGAACAGAATTCCAAAAGGTAAAGTCATGTGTAACAAAAATCGGAAATATTTTTCTGTTGTGAAAAAAGTAGTAAACATGTCATTTGACAATGACATTAAAAAATTCAGCACTAATGGAAATAGAATAAAATAACCAAAACTAATTCCTACTATAAATAGTATAAACAATGCAGGTACATAAGCAATAGTCACTTTACGCTCTTTTGGCGTCAGACCCGGTCGTACATATTGCCAAACTTGATGTCCAGCCACAGGCATCGTAGCAGCTAAAGCGACCACACTTGCAATCATTATATACACCATTAATATATCACTTGGTCCTAATAAGGCTAGCTTAAATGGTAAGTCTTTGACGAGTAAGCGATAAATATCTTGAACGTAAATGAAGGAAAGCAATAAGAACAGTAGAAAAAATCCTAATGTGATAATTATCGCCCTTCGCAACTCTTGTAAATGTTGTACAACTTGCATATTTTGACCTTTCATCAACAACCCCCCTTGAAAAAAAGGTGCAATATTTTATTACACTTCTTTAATTTATATCTTTATTTTCTTGCTCTTGGATTTTTGAAGCATTTTTGTCATCTGATAATAGATCTTTAGTCGAATTTTTAAACTCTCTTAATGTTGATCCAAATGCTCTTCCAATTTCAGGCAACTTAGAAGGCCCGAAAATAATAAGAGCAATTATTAGAATCAATATTAATCCTGGAATTCCTATGTTTTGTATCATAATATCCTCCATTTTTTTATTTTTTTTAAAATGATCACATATAATTTATCTAAACTAATCATTTAAATTAATTTCTTTCCCAAGCTCTTTTAAACCTTTATTTGTTTAAACATTGTTGAAAATCTAGGGGTGAATTCAGATTTTCGATTAATTTCATCATTACTACACAACTGATGTTAGAATATTCTTTGAACATATATATTTATGTCTTCTTGTTTATTCAGTCAGATTCCAAAATCACTCTTTTTTTCAATGGTTCCTTTGCAATTCCTTCGCCCCAGGACAATTTAATATTTAACAAAAAAGGCTGTAAGATACATGATTAATAGACCTATTGTAAAACCACTAAAATTTAACCAAGATACAGTTGGTTCTAAATGTTTCTTGTGATCGTTTATTAACATTTTAGTAATGACATAAATTACTTGTAAAATGGCACCTGCTCCAATCCCTAAGAACAAAGCCCCGAGAATTGGTGAGAAAATAAATCCACCAAACCAAGTTCCTAAAATGGCAGGACTTCCTGCTATTATTCCAAGTAATACGAAGTCTCGAATCCGAGGTTTCATTTTTAATAAAGGAGCGGCTATTCCTATACCTTCCGTAATATTATGAAGGGTAAACCCAATGATTAAAAATGTTCCTAGTGCAGCTTCACCTAGAGAAAAAGAGGTACCAATAGCCAAACCTTCTCCAAAGTTATGCAGCCCGATTCCGACAGCCATCAACAAAGCGATATTAAAAGGAGAATAAGCTTTCTTTTGTAGCTTTTTTTGTTGATACTGATCAAAACCAATTAACAATATGAAAGTTAGTAATGCTCCTAAAATAACCACCATATTACCTTGTAAAACCATAGGAGCTTCTGCACCAATTTCAAAACCATCAGACAAAGTTCCTATAAATAAGAATAGAAGTAACCCAACGGTAAGAGCAAGAATTGCGTTTATCCATTTTCGTGAGAACCGTTTCATAAATGGATACCACAATAATCCTAATGTAATTGGAACAACTCCCACATAAAAGCCGATAAACCCGTAATTTAGAAAATTGCTCAAAGTTCTTTCTGGAGTGAGAGTAGCGGCTGTAATTTCTCCTTCCGAAATAATTCCATTTTCAGTAATTATCTTAATTACATGCGGATCACCTTGCACCCACGGGTAATTGATCGTTACTACTCCTTCTTCAAATCGTTTAAATGTTTCTGTTGGAGAAACACTAAAATTCCATATTGAATCATCTACTATTACTTGAGATATCTTAATCGACTCTGGCCCGGTATTACTAATTGATAATTCAAATCCGTTATGTGTTGTGTTTATACGTTCAATATTTAATACTTCGATTGGGGCAGCAGGGTCTTTTTCAATACCAGCGCCATTTATCATCACCCATGCTACAACTACGACAAGTAGTAGTAGCGGTATTAACCCAGAAATTAACCATTTAACCTTCACTTTTATAAACCTCCTTTAATCTACTTCGAAAAATCCCATCCATCCTAACTCAGCGAACTCGCTTACATGAGCATGAAACATATATTTACCTTCAAATGGAAAACGAACTTCTATTATTCCGCGTTCACCCTGACATTGCATGATTGTATCTGTAAATTGAGATGGGTTATCGTTTCTACCTGTTGGGTAATACGTAAAATAATTAGCATGTAAGTGGAAAGAATTCAATAAATCGAATTCCGTTAAATTGCTAAGATAAATTCGAACGAGCTGATTCTTCTTGATTTTAATGGGGTGATTCATAAATGCATTCGCATATCCATTTACCGTATAAAATTCGTTTTCACCGTCTAAATCTAAATCATATCCATTCATGACCATGTTCAATTCTAGTGCCGGTTCTCTTGGCTTTTTTGGATCGATAATAAAATTACCATATAAACCTTTATGAATATGTCGGGCTAACGGGAGGACATGGCAATGGTAAACTTGTAACCCGTATGGATTAGCGTCAAATTCATATGTGAATTTTTGACCAGGATAAATGGGATCCAACCCATCCATTTCCGGTGGGTGAATTCCATGAAAATGAATAGAGTGAGGATGACTTCCACTATTAGTAAAGTGAAACCGTAAAAGATCACCTTCTGTGCAACGAAAAGTCGGTCCAGGAATTGTTCCGTTATAGGTCCATCCAGGAAATTTTATTCCTTTTGCAATTTCTATTTCTTTATCAATTGCCACGACATCATATTCCCTCAATATTTGCCCACTTGGTAGAGTACTAACTTTTCCATAATCAAAAGTAGTAAGTAACTTTTCAGCCATTAAATAACCTTCGCTTTTTGATAAATCAGTACTGCTATTGCCGTGATTCATGTGTTCATGTTTTTTTCCACTGGGTGTTGCCGCTTTTACAGCGGGCGTTAATCCAGTAATTGTATTCAAAAAATAACTTCCCGCTAATCCAATAACTCCTGCAGAACCCAATTTTAAAATATCCCGCCTAGAAACATTTTTTTCATTACTCATTTTATTACCTCCACTTTTGTCAATAAGGAAAATTGATTACTATAAGCCTTAATAATACCTACTAACTTACCTTCTTCAACTGTGACACTTACATTTTCCAACGCCTCACTACCATAGTAGGAAACATATTATTCTTTTATAGAAATGACTATTTCCCCAAATAATCCTTCCTTCGCTAATATTTAATGTACAAAACTTGCACGAGGACAACTTTTCATTGAGATATACACCATTGTCAAAAATGATAAACGTACCAATACTTTTTTACACTACGTTCTTTCCCTAGGGAAACTTTTAAGGTAAAAAAAAGCAAACTATATGCTAATCCCGTTTCGAAAAAATGGTTTTATCTTTAAAATATATGAAGATCTCGTCGTATTAGTTCCTCCAATACAAATATTTAATCAAAAAATGCGCTACTTTAGAAAATGATAATCGCATCAATTGTTAACCATACGAAAATTTGTTTCCCAGTGGAAACTCTTTAGGTAAATAAATCATACCATATTAGAATTAAATTTTGCAAGTGTAATTCTGTCATTTTAGAATATTTGTAAACCCCTATAGTTTACTTCATATCAAAACGTTTAGTTTCAATGTTTTCAATTTGTTCTTCCAATTACTTATGTAAGGGATAAAATTTGCGGTTCTACTTGGACCTTGGTTGTTGACATTGGGCTGAATCCAAATACATGGATAAGAAAGCAAAAATCAAAAGGCCGAATTAAAACAAAAAGCTGAAGCAGCAGCTACAATTCTAATTCACGAATTAAACCCAGGAACGTATGTAGATGAAACGAACATCATATTTAAGCACTTTGCAAAAGTATGGCTAACAATTTACATTGAGACGAATAACGTAAAGCCCGACACCATTCGTATGAGACAGCATGAAATTGATAAATTATTGCCCTACTTTGCTAACTTGAAACTAAAGGATATTACGTTAAAGAAATATCAGGATGCTCTAAACGATTTAAAAGAGAAGGGATATGCTGATAACACGCTAGATGGGGTTCACCGCACTGGGAGAATGATTTTCAAGAAAGGCATAGAAATGGAACGGATCAAAAAGGATCCAACAGCGTTTTCTTATCTAAAAAGAGATAAGAAAACCATCGTGGAACTAGAGGAACGAGAAATCTCGAAGTACTTAGAAAAAGAAGAACTCGCACTGTTCTTGGATACAGCTGCTACTAAAGGATTAGAAGATATTATGGATAGACGTGGTCACTCTGACGATAATACAATTTGAAATGTATATCTACACGTAACCAAAGGAATGAAAAAAGAGGCTTCTCAAAAATTCGGACAATTTATGAGAAGCTTAAAATAATATTTACTATGTTAGCATTTAGCTTTCATCTTACATTAAAACCATGTATACCAATGATTTCAGGAGCAGATTACATCATGCCGCATGTGGTAAGTTTTGAGGGTGGTTCAAAATTATAATATTTAGATGTAGTAGTAATACACCGCTACTTCAATCAATGTTCATATATACTCGATCTTTAAAGTAGTATAATAACGACATCCAGAGTCCTTTTACTTTAAACTTTTCCAAACTTCACTTTGAATATACACTAGAAAAGTTTTGCCAGATGAGAGATAAATATTTCTTTATACAGCCACACTGACCTTATTTTCAGCACCTTAAACCCTTTTAGAACCCACAGTTTCAACACCTTTATCTAATGAAAAAAGTTTTTCATCATTTTTTAGCTCTATAAGATTTTTTGCCTCTTGAACTAAATTTTGCATTGTATTAAATTCATCATCGCTAATTTCAACTAGCTCTTCAAACATTTCAACTGATTCTCGAGAAATGAAAGCAATCTCTTTAATTGCTGCCATAATTTGCTGAGAGCCTGAAGATAATTCTTCTGTACTTGCAGATGAATTAGCATTACTTTCAGCAATAATTTTTGTAGTATCTAAAATCTTTTCGAACATCGTTCCAATTTCTAAAATTGTTGTATTTGTTTGTGCAAATTCTTCTGTTCCTTGCGCCATTGATTTTACAACTCTGTCCGTCTCTTCTTGAATATTTTTAACAATATTCGACACTTCAGAAGATGACTGACGTGATTGTTCAGCTAATTTACGAACTTCATCAGCAACTACAGCAAACCCTTTACCGTGTTCACCTGCACGAGCTGCTTCGATAGCTGCGTTCAATGCTAATAAATTAATTTGCTCTGAAATCCCCGTAATTACTTTAACAATCTTACCAATTTCGTGCGATTTTTCTCCAAGTATATTTATTGCATCAAATGTTGTATTAATCGTTTGATCAAATTGCTCCATTTTTACCATCGAATCTTTTAACTTTTCGTTACCTTCTTGCGTCAATTCTAATGTCGTATTCGATTGTTCTGAAATTTGGTTTGATCTTATAGATAGTTCTTCAATAGCCTCTGTCATGTCTTCGATAGAAGTAGAACTCTCTTCAGTAGCTACTAATTGCTTTTTTAAGCCTTTACCTACCTCATCGATTGCGGCCCTTACAATATCAGCCTTCTCAGCTGCATATTCCCCATGTTCAGTAAGATTTTCACCTTTTTCATTCACATTTTTTGCGAATAAATGAAATTGCTCTCTTACTTGACCTGCTGATAATTCTTCCATTCCGTTTATAACCTCATTATTTATATGGGAATGACGTTTAAGCGAAAAATATCGGTAAGCAAAATACAAAGATGTACATAATAAAACCACAATAATCCCTAGCATGATCGCTTCCATGAAAAAAACCTCCTATTCTACTAACGTATTAATGATGAAATTTTATAGCTCTTTCACAATGATGTAAATTCCATCTGCTACAGTCGATGGAATATTGCTTAGCTTCTCATTGTTTTCATATTTATGAACAATAAAGTTTCCTTCTACGTCTTCATATTTTGTCAAGCCATGATACTTCTCCAACACGCGCATTGACTTCGGATTTGTCGCTTCAGCTAACACAAGTCTTAAGCCTTCTTCTGTTGCTTTTTTTATTAATATATCGCCTAACCTTTGTACAATGTCATGACGATTATGCTCAGCAATTACACCTAATAAAAATAAATGTAATACTTCTCCATCTTCCATATCTTTTCCATAACGTTTTTTATAATCATCTAGGAAACGTATATCGATATCCTCTAATACACGCATTACTATATTCATATCAGCAAGCGTGCCGCCAAAAATATCGCCTTCGATAATTTCAAAGGCATTTGTATCCCCTACTAGTGCGCCTACAACATTTTGTTCTATATCTAGCGCAACAGCACAGTAGCCTTGGTGAGCATTTGTCTCGATATATTCCTTCGTAAATTGATAGAAATCTTCGTAAGTTAATTTTAAGGCGTACCCAATTATCGGTTCTTGCACCCATTTGCCAGCAACATCTACTCCAATAAATGTGCTTGCTAAACACGCTGCTGCCTTTTCAATTAAATCTGGCTGGTCCTTTGTAAGTATTTCATATGTATATAAATCTTCTATTGTCTGCATCGTAAAATCCCTTTCCAAAGTGTGATTATAGTTAATTAAAGACTAACGCATTGCTAATTGCGAAACATTGTCGACTACTGTTCCTGGGAATTTAACTCCCTCTAAAGCATTTCGCACTTGCACATATGCAATTTTAGAGGCTGGATTGACAATAAAAATTTCTTTAAAGCCTAGTGATGCATAAAACATTAGTGTTTGCCCTAGCCTTGCTGAAACCTTTGAAGGAAGGGGTGATTGGTATGTTGCATCAACTACAAATCTATACGTACTTTTCGTTACTTTTGCCACTGTCTCTTGCAAATCTTTTAAATATTCCTCTGCAAGATCCGCTTTAATAAACCCTTGTATTTGAACGTGTACTTCTTTTTTTGCTTCAAAAATCGCCATTTTATATTTTGGCTTATCAACAACTAACATATTTAATCTCCTTTTCTATTACTATTTTTTAGCTACTGTCTCTATATCCATGACCTGACAATGTAAGCTGCCGTTCCTTACAATACTTCTTCTAAACGAAAAAACTACCCCAACAAAAAATTGGGGGTAGCCAAATAACCACTTCTTATCTTGGCAACTCGACTATCATTATCCAAGAGGATTTTAGACTCGTAGCTTTGCGTCCTTACCTTTCGATAAGTTTGCCTTTTTCAATTTAAAGGAAAATAATCAGAATATCACATTGATCTAGCAATATAACAGTATAAATTAATTGTTAATTTTTTTCTATAATAGTGATTTTTTCAAAAGAATATCGTATTAATTCAAGGGATTTTCTGACAATAATTAGAAGGAAGTGGATAATAAAGTACCACTAGACGATTATACAAAGAGGAAGTTTCTACTCCTTCCCTAATTGCAGGAAAAGCAAATGAGAATGACAAATGGAATGTTTTTATCATTAGATTTATCTTAACCAACCCACGTTATGTTGACAATCTTGTCCACATTGATTGTGTTTCTCCAACTAGACTTAGAAGCTAGCTCCATGGCTGGTCTAAGCAAGCTATACCAGCTAGGAAAATATTAAAAGGAGTCAACATGCGTAATCGCACATTCACTCCCTTAAATAATTATATGTTAACTAAACCAGTTTAATCCAAGCCACCTCCTCACAGTGTGCGAAGTGTATGTGGCAACACACGAGATATTATTGGGTTTATGTAAAATGCTTGGTTAAATTAGAACTAAGCATTTTTTTCATTCCCGAACTTTCATTTTGGGATTTGTTTTGTCTCATATATAAAAAAAGACCATCTAAAATGAGAGGGCACTGAAAAAGTTTATTTCTACTGAAAATTCTAATAATTATATGCTAAATAGTGATAGGTCATTGGTGCTCTGGCACTCGCTTTCCGCGGGCGGTGGCGAGCCTCCTCGTCGCTACGCTCCTGCGACCGCTTTTCCCGCAGGAGTCTTGTGCCGCCGCACCAATGCTTTCTGAATAAAATAAAGTAGGAGCATAAAAATATTATGAAAAAATACTGTTTCGGGGTTTTTCAGTGCCCTCCTGAATTTGCCTATCTTAAAAAAGGAAAAAAAACCATTGAACAGCTGGAAGAAGCAGCAGTTCCTAAATATCTTGAAAAAGAAGAGCTTGCACTGTTCTTAAGTACCTCTAAGAAGCAAGGATTGGAGCTAGACTACTTAATATTTCTTATCCTATCCTATACAGGCATTCGCGTTGGTGAATTAGTAGCGCTCAAGTGGAAAGTTATTGATTTTGTGAATCAGACAATCAGCATTACTAAAACGTATTACAATCCTAATAATAATACGGTTCAGTTTCAGTTAGTCACACCAAAAACGAAAAAATCCAGAAGAAAAGTAGTTGTAGATGAAGTTTTGATAGTAGCATTAAAGCATCACAAAGTGAAGCAAGAAAAAATCAGCGAACAATTAGGCGATGCTTATAATAATCAGCACTTTATCTTTGCAAAAACTGAACGGCAGCCAGGATATCCAATCGTTATCAAAATGGTACAACTTAGAATGGCAAGACTGCTGGCACTAGCAAAGTTAAATACCGAATTAACCCCACACTCTTTACAACATACACACACATCGCTTCTTGCAGAGGCCGGTGTAGCACTGGAACAAATCATGGATAGACTTGGCCATTCAGCTGATCAAATCACCAAGAATGTCTATCTCCACGTGACAAAAGAAATGAAAAAAGAAGCTTCCCAAAAGTTTGCACAACTAATGAGAAGCCTCGATTATAATCCTCTATGTTAGCAAAATGTTAGCATTTCACTTTCACCTTACATACACACCCTTATTAATCAAGGGTTGAGAAACAGCGGAACTCGGACTAAAAGCGCGACGTCCTGTCGCAATGTCCGAGTGACCAACATCCTGTTGGCCTACATCATGCCGCCCATAAGGTGAAAGTGTGTAATATCTTTAACGATGTGTTCCAAAAGTGAGCTATATCAACACATATAAAAATGTTCATTGTAACATCTTTAACTGAATTTTATCGTTTTTCATTTGATTGCGTTAGCAAAATGTTAGCATCTATTCACACACTCCTCCTGTGTTGCTTGTAGGTCACAGAGGTATTAAATGATGTAGTCTTGTTAACCTAACTAAAACTACATCTTGAGTTCTGCATTTACTTTTATAAAAAGCTCTAGAGTTCTTCCTTCTGAGTTAACCACTGATCTTCCCGAATTAATTACTCTAATTGCTAGCTCAGTAAACTCAATAACAAATGTATAAATTCTCTTGGATTGAAAACGAAGGAAATCAATAAGTAATGAAAGATGTTCATGTAATGAGTTATTTATTCTCATAACGTACTAAGCCTTAGTTCATAAAAATACTGCACAATTGGATGCTTTAACTTCATCTTCTCAGTCATGTTTAAAATTCGTTTTTTTCCAACGCGTCTGTCCACTAAAGCTAGAATATTCAATAGGATATCATTGCTCTCTATGTTTTCCTCTATAGAAGTGGATAAAAACTTATTAGCTACAACGATAAAATTTGATTTACTTAATGATGACTGCGCTGACAAAAGCTCCTTTGCATATTCTGATAATTTTCTACCCCTTGCAATTACTTGTAGACGATCTTCCGGAACTATCCCCTTGGTTTCTTTTCTTACCGCTTCAATTTCCTCATTGCTGATAGGAATTTGGATATCTGAATCATTCTTAATTTCCAGCTCCGTCTGATACCATCTGATTAAGGTAGTACTATCACTCATATTGAGTACATTCTTTTTATCTACCGCAATATAACAAATTCCTGCTTTATCAGGTAAATAACGATAGCTGGTTGCACGGTATTCAACCCTTCCATATAATGCAGGACAGAGAAAGCTCTCCAGATTTTGCTTCAATTTGCTCCAGGCCATGTAATTCTCCTTAATTTTTATATTATAAATATTTATTGAGGCAGTCGTTCTATTATCCATAATACAATAACCAACACATCGATCATACTAAATACAAGATTTAAGTGTGACTTAAATTTCTGATGTATCGATAATAGTGAGAAAAGGAAATATCCAGACCGATGAAACAATAACTATAAGTAACATGGACATTCGGCTTAAGACAACAATATTATTTTAAAAGATATATCGGGCATATCGCATCAATAACAATCATCCCTACCACAAATAAGAGGTGACCCATCAGGGTCACCTCTTATTTTCATATTACTCGTTTCACCTATACTACAACACTATTCAACATAAACAAAACGAATTCGATTGACTCACTAAAATTGATTGTAGAAGTTATCAGGTTTGGTGTGGTAAGCATCACCGCGATTTGATACGCTAACCTGATATATATTTTTCATTAAACCTCATGCCAAACTTAACATCAAAGCTTCAAATACTTCTGTATAAACTTCCCTTTTAGCTTTGCCAATATGTTCGATTTGGTGATCGTCATATCTACTAGATCAGTAGGAAATGTTGTAAGAACTTCATAGCCATCCTTGGTTACACGGATGGTATCGGAGTGTCGATATCCGCCTACCCCCTCAATATAGATGCCCGGCTCAATCGTAATCACCATATTTTCCTCTAGTATTTCGTTGCTACCTTCTGCAATATACGGTCCTTCGTGATTTCGCAAGCCGACTCCATGCCCGGTACGATGTAATAAACGATTAAGTAGCCCATGTTGATCAAAATAAGCTCGTGCCTCTGCATCGATGTCTCCTGCCCTTACACCTGCTCGCACCATACTCAACGCCCTATTTCGTGCGTTTTGCATATGTTGGAACATTTCCACATCGTCTTTGGTAGGTTGTCCAAAAAAAAAAAAACGTCCGTTCACACTCTGCTGAATATCCGTTAATTCGAAAATAGGCCATCGCGACGTTCGGTCCATCCCCAAATCGATCACCTAACTCAGGAATACTATGCGGCATCGCACTTGTCGGTGCATTCCAAACTGCTGTGAGCACTGAAGTTGTGATTGGGTCAAATTGCTTTGTTTTTATAAGGTTGGTTTGTACTTTTTTTGATAAGGTAAATGGTTCTAACACACTGGCACCGCGATAAATCGTATTAAAAATATCCTCCATTGCTTCATCGCACACTTTAGCACTCATGCGAATTTTTTCAAGTTCATAGACGCTTTTCACTTTACGTTGTGCTTCGACTAACTGTGCTAAAACTAGTTCCTTTGCTTGCATGAGATGATAAACGTCTGTACGCACGTTACTCTCGATTCCTACTCGTGAATAACCTTGGATCAACTGGTTTAGTTTATCATACCAATTGCTGCCATCTGAAGATGGAAACTCCCAATAAGAAACAATATCATAATCGATAATACTTTTATGTACGTGGGATTCTTCAAGCTTTGGTACAAGTAATGTAGGTGTTTGATCGGGGACAATGATGATGAGAAAGGGGCGTTCCTCTGGTTTGTATGTAATGTTTGTGTAATACCAGATGTCTTCTTCGGCAGTAATAATATAAGCGTCATATTCGTTCGTAATTAACCTCTCTTGCAATTGCTTCATCCGGTTGGTTAGTTCTTGCTTGAGCATTCCTATCACCTCAACATTTTTTGCAATTCTATTATATGCAGTAATTTAGTGAAAAATGCCTTTTAGCTAGGTGAATGGAGTTTCTCAAGCATTGCTTTATTCATTATCTATTATTTAGCAATAGTAGCTATATGTTGTTTTCTTTAGCTCCATCTGCTTGTGAATAGGCTTGAAGAAAATTAAACTTTTCCTCAATCACTTCTAACATAACCCCTGGCTCAATCGAATCTATGTGATTTTTCAAGAGTACTTAATAGTTGATTCCTCTCATCAATTTGATTTCCGGGGATATGACGTTAAGTGTTCGTTGCTTGAAGAAGTCGTTGATCACTCACGGACTCACCAAACAATATTTAAACCCTCCGTTAGCACAAGTAAGGATTACTCAAATTGAACAAACATTAATGTAACAATTTCAAAGGAATATGTGTGTTGCACATTTTATGCTTTTTGTGTTTGTTAATAATACCTCTGAATTTATTTTCAGAAGAAAAAAGAAGCTTCCCAAAAGTTTGCACAACTAATGAGAAGCTTCGATAATAATTCTTTATGTTAGCATTTCACTTTCACCTTACATACAAACCCTTATATATTTCATCCGTAGATGATTCTCCTACTCCTAGTTGTAATTTTTCTAGCATATCATTATTCAATTTAAGTTGGATGCTCTCAATTTTACGATCTTCATCGATAGTAATTTGATGAATCAGTAAAAGTAACAAGCGTTTTCTTTGTTCCCTTGTTAGTGATTGTTTGAAAGCCTTTTGAAAATTTTGTAGTACGGCCTTTACTTGTTCAAAAGTCACTTCGCTAGAGATTGTTGTATTCAATTGTTCATTTAGTGGGTGCATTAAACCTTTTAATGAGGCAATTTGTTCCTCTAGTTTTCTAGCTTTCGTTTGATAGTCACTTTTAGAAATCACCTCATCCATGTAAGCGTCTAATAGCTTGGAAAGCTTTTTTTCTAAAGTAGCTAAATCATTTGCATATTGCTGATACTCCCTTTGAATAGGAGCAACATACAGTTCCATGACGGATCGAAATAAGGTTATGTCCACTTATTCGTGATGGGTAGCTCGGCGGTCATCACTTGAACAGTGAGAAGATCCGTGGCTTTACGTCACTGCCTTTCGACAGTTTTGCCGTTTTCCATATTTAATTGCCTGCTTCTCGGGTCGCTAAGCTCAATTGAAAATGATGTGATAAAAAGAACAAATGGCTGAACAACACATCGGCATCAATTCCGCTTCAATCTTGTAAACATGATCGTTCCGACGATGCTGGTAAATCAGGAACCGATCATTTTTCCAGGGTAATGGCATACCGGGAAATTGTAGTTACATACAGCTCCTGAGTCAAATTTTTATCCCGTGAAAGGCAAAAAACTCTCCGGCGCGCACATCAGCACTTTTATAAGTTGGTAATCCGTTCAGCAAGCATTAAATCGTCGAAATTTTTTTTGCCCTACGACTTCTATTAGGAAGAAGGAATAATAATAGAAAACCGTGTTCCCTTTCCCTTTTCACTTTTTATTTCTATATCTCCGTTTAATTCTTTTACAATACTGTATGCAATCATCGTACCTAGCCCGGTTCCCTTCTCTTTTGTAGAATAAAACGGCATAGCGATTCGATTTATCTCCTCAGAAGACATTCCAATTCCTGTGTCAATAATATCAATCACAATATGATTCTTTACCTTTTTCACATTAATTCGGAGCATCCCTCCATTAGTCATGGCTTCAATCCCGTTCGTTGCAATGTTAATTAAACACATTTTTAGATTATCGGTGTTGGCATGTATATAATAGGAACATTCTTTATCGCTTTCAACTTTAACATTATATTGGATGGCGATCGGTAAAATAACCTCTATTACTTGCTCAACAATTGGTCTAATATCTAATAATTCTCTTGCAACATTTTGTGGTTTTATAAGGGACAAATAATCGTTAATAACGAGTTGCGCTTTTTCTAACTCCATTAGCATGACTTGCAAAAAGTCATCCTTTTGTGTTTCAGAGATTTCGTTTTTACTAAACATCTGCATAAATCCATATACCGTAGTCAACGGGTTTCTTATTTCATGGGCTATAGACGCTGCTAATTCACTAGTCACAATAAATTTTTCTGCACGGTGAATTTTTTCTTTCATTTTAAACCTTTCTATCATTCCTTCAATTAGATAAAGAGACAATAAAACAGTCAGAATATTGATCACTATATAATTGAATAAAAAGTGAATAAAATCAGGTTGAACATTATCGTTTATCCGTATTTGGTTCATTAAAGCAAAGATAGAAAAGGAAATAGTGCAAAGAGACATAAGCAATAAGCTGAACAATATTTTTCTTTTTTTATAATAACCAGCAAGAAAATATTGGGATACCATAGTAATGGAAGTGGCCATAAAATATACAATAACTGCAGGGTAGACTCCGTTTCCGCCTAAGTAAAAACGGTAAGAAACAAATATAACAGTAATAAAAATAAAACTCCTAAAACCACCATAGAGAACAGCTAAAAGGATTGGGATAAGCCGTAAATCATATATGTATCCATAATTAAACTTAAATGGGAATGTCATACAAAGAACAACCGCAATGGATGAAAGAAAGGAAATTAATATAGGATTACGCGCTTCTTTTCCATCTTTATCTAACCAAAATATTTGATAGAAAAAAATACAAATGATAATAATGAATGCATTTAATAATAATGTCGTTATCCCCATGATGAGCGCCCCTAAGTTGAGTAATAAGTGTTAGAAAAGTGATAAAACACAAAAGATTAAGATAATTATAAACGGTTTTTTATATAAAAAAAAGCAAGATGTGAAAAAATGTAAAAAAAAAAAAACAGTTACTCTCTTCTCATTCTTAAAAGACTACTACTCTCTTAATCGATTGTTCAACTCCCTATCTCCAACCGTGTCGTTTTTGCTTAAATAGATAGGATTACTTGTTATTGCTTATTTTATCTTTTAAATCACACAATAAAAACAGAACTGACCTTTTGTGAGTTTGCAAATCAGTGGCTCCCAATCTATATCGAAGCAAAAGATGTTAAGCCCGGAACAATTCGAGTCCGTATTCATGAAATCAATAAGTTGTTGCCCTACTTTGCACAACTGAAATTGAAGGACATCACAAGAAAGGGATATCAAGATGCCCTAAACCATTTAAAGGAAAGAGGATATTCAGATAGTACAAGGGAAGGAATACATCGAACTGGAAGAATGATTTTTCGGAAAGCATTAGAGTTAGAGCTAATCAAGAAAGATCCTACTGAGTTTGCCTATCTAAAAAAGGATAAAAAAACAATTGAACAGTTGGAAGAAGAGGAAATTCCAAAGTATTTGGAAAAGGAAGAACTTGCACTCTTTCTAAATATCGCTAAGGAACGGGGTTTGGAATTGGACTACTTAATGTTACTTATCCTATCCTACATAGGAATTCGTGTTGGTGAATTAGTAGCGCTCAAGTGGAAAGATATCGATTTCATAAATCGAACAATCAGCATTACCAAAACCTATTACAACCCCAATAATAATTCAATCCAGTTTCAGTTGGTGACACCGAAAACGAAAAAATCTAGACGGAAAATTGTTGTGGATGAAGATGTGATCAAAGCTTTGAGCCTTCACAAAGAAATTCAAGCGAACATCATTCAGCAGTTAGGTGACGCTTACTACAATAAAGACTTCATCTTTGCTAAAACAGAGAGACATCCCGGTTATCCTATCGTCATTAAAATGGTACAACTCAGGATGGCTAGACTTCTTGCAATCGCAAAATTAAACCCTGACTTAACACCGCACTCATTGAGACATACACACACTTCGCTTTTAGCAGAAGCAGGTGTCGCACTCGAACAAATTATGGATAGACTTGGCCATTCAGATGATCAAATCACTAAGAACGTCTATCTACACGTGACAAAAGAAATGAAAAAAGAAGCCTCCCAAAAGTTCAGTGAACTTATGAGAAGCCTCCGTTAAAATCCTCTATGTTAGCAAAATGTTAACATCACACTTTCATCTTACATAAAACCCAGTCGTATCAAGGGTTTGGGGGCTTTATTACATCATGCCGCCCATGCCACCCATTCCACTCATATCTGGCATACCGCCACCAGCTTCTGGGATGTCTGCTACTACTGCTTCCGTTGTTAAGAATAGAGCTGCTACTGATGCTGCGTTTTGAAGTGCAGAACGAGTAACTTTTGCCGGGTCTACTACACCCGCGTCGATCATATTTACCCACTCGCCAGTTGCTGCGTTGAAGCCGATACCGATTTCTTCGCGTTTTAGGCGGTCTACGATAATTGAACCTTCAAGACCTGCGTTGTTTGCGATTTGGCGAACTGGTTCTTCTAGTGCACGAAGGATGATGCGTACGCCTGTTGCTACGTCGCCTTCTACTTCATCAAGCACTTTTGTTACTGCACCGTATACGTTTAGAAGGGCAGTACCACCGCCTGAAACGATACCTTCTTCAACTGCTGCGCGCGTTGAGTTAAGAGCATCTTCAATGCGTAGTTTACGTTCTTTTAGTTCTGTTTCTGTTGCAGCACCAACTTTGATGACTGCGACACCGCCAGCAAGTTTAGCTAGGCGTTCTTGTAATTTTTCTTTATCAAATTCTGAAGTTGTTTCAGCTAGTTGCGCGCGGATTTGATTCACGCGAGCTTCTAGGTCAGCTGAGTTCCCTGCACCTTCAACGATTGTTGTGTTGTCTTTTGAAACCACTACTTTTACAGCGCGGCCTAAAGAAGTTAGGTCAGCTGATTTTAAGTCTAAACCAAGGTCTTGAGTGATTACTTCACCACCAGTAAGGATCGCGATGTCTTCAAGCATTGCTTTACGACGGTCACCGAAGCCAGGAGCTTTTACTGCTACTGCGTTAAATGTGCCACGTAATTTATTTACTACTAATGTAGCAAGTGCTTCGCCTTCAACATCTTCTGCGATGATTAGGATTGGTCTACCTTGTTGTACTACTTGCTCAAGTACTGGAAGAATTTCTTGAATGCTTGAGATTTTTTTATCTGTAATTAAGATATATGGATTGTCTAGGACAGCTTCCATTTTATCTGTGTCTGTCACCATATAGTGAGATGCGTAGCCGCGGTCAAATTGCATACCTTCTACTACGTCTAGCTCCGTTGTGAAGCCTTTAGACTCTTCGATTGTAATAACGCCGTCGTTACCTACGCGCTCCATAGCGTCCGCGATGTATTGACCAATTTCTTCATCACCTGAAGAGATTGATGCTACTTGTGCGATGGATTCTTTGTTTTCTACTTGGCGAGAAATTGCCTGTAGTTCAGTTAGCGCTGCAGCAACTGCTTTGTCCATCCCTTTACGGATACCAACTGGGTTTGCACCAGCAGTTACGTTTTTAAGACCTTCACGAATCATAGCTTGTGCAAGAACTGTTGCAGTAGTTGTCCCATCACCAGCGATTTCATTTGTTTTAGAAGCTACTTCAGCTACTAATTTTGCACCCATGTTTTCGAATGGATTTTCAAGCTCAATTTCTTTTGCAATTGATACGCCGTCATTTGTAATTAATGGAGAACCGAATTTTTTCTCAAGAACGACATTGCGTCCTTTAGGTCCTAAAGTTACTTTTACAGCGTTCGCTAATTTATCTACACCTTGAAGCATTAATGTACGTGCTTCTTCTGAGAATTTAATATCTTTTGCCATTGTAAAAAACCTCCTGTATTGAAATACTTTTTTACTTTTTATAAAGAATCTTTTATGCGCGAGTAAGCGCCAATATACAATGGGCGCTTGTTCGCTTTAATTGAAATTTAATTAACCGATAACTGCTAATACGTCGTTTTCACGTAAAATTAAGTATTCCGTGCCGTCGTACTTTACTTCCGTGCCAGAGAATTTTGAGAAGATGATTTCGTCGCCTTCTTTCACGTCAAGCTCAACACGAGTGCCGTTATCTAGAACACGACCAGTTCCTACCGCTACAACTTTACCTGTTTGTGGTTTTTCTTTCGCTGAGTCTGGTAAAACGATACCAAATGCTGTTTTTTCCTCTACCTCAACTAGTTCGATAATGATACGATCTCCTAATGGTCTTAACAAGTGAAACAACCCCCTACAAATTATAAATAGTATTTTTAGCACTCGATAGCAAAGAGTGCTAACATAGTTATTATATTAATGAATTCTATTTTTTTTTGCAAGTAAGAACTATAAAAAATTTTGTTTTATTTCCAATTTCCTCTACAATAAAAGAAACAGTATTTAATCTATGCTAGAAAGAAGGTATTTTATTCGTGACATCGATTTCATCACCGAAGTTTAGAACACAGAAGACGGCGTTTTATGTACTTCTAACGTATATTTTTTTCCAACTATCTGCCTTTTTACTCATTCTTATACCGGGTCTAAAGGATTTTCTACTTGGCTTTATTGACGCGCCAAATGCGAATGATCAACTGACAATTTTATCCGGCTGGTGGTCTACGATCTCATTTGGATTGGCGTTCATCATTAGCTTTGCATTAATCCAAACGAATAAACAGTTTTGGGATATCTTTAAAGGAGAGAAAGCTTCTATATCGGCTTCAATTGGCTGGGGGATTATCGGGTTCTTTCTTGTATTCCTAGGACAGACGATTGGTGCATACATCGAGATGGCGCTTGGCATTGATTACGGGTCGGAAAACACAGAGGCCATTATGAATATCACGAAAGTTGCACCAATTATGATTCTCGCGACGGTTGTGTTTGGTCCGGTACTCGAGGAGCTTGTGTTCCGCCGCGTTATTTTCGGTTCCATTATAAAAAATTATAATTTTTGGATTTCGAGCGTTATCAGTGCGATTTTCTTTGCAGCCATTCATATGGATTTCTCACATATTTTACTGTATACAATTTGTGGGATGATTTTTGCGTTCCTTTATTACAAAACGAAGCGCCTGTTGACATCGATTGTTGCGCATATGCTACTAAATGGCTTCGTCACGTTCCTACAAATGAACGCTGATAAGTTCCAACAAATTGTCGATAACGCACCTAAATGATTTAAAGCAGCCTCGCGTAAGTAGAGGCTGCTTTTTTTAGTTTGGCGAGATTATAAGCGCAAGTGAAGGGATTTTCAAAAATGTAACAACAAACCCCTCTACCAGATTCACAGATTCCCATTAGAAAGACAAAACTCACCTAAAATAAGACGAGTGGATGTTCTTACTTATGTGCGCGAGATAGTTATCCTTTCTTATCCACAAACAAAAACGCTACCCAATTTGGATAGCGTTTTACTTTATTTATTCATATTCATTTCTTCGATTTGACGGCGCTGTGCTTCTAGCAACTCTTCTACTTGTAATTGCTGCTCACGTTCTTGTTCTTCTTGCATGCGCAACTCCTCTGCCGCTAAAAACTTCTTATAGCCTGCACGTGAGATGACAATACTAATTTCATATAGGAAAAACAATGGAACCGCCACGATTAAGTTCGAAATAAAATCTGGTGGTGCTAAAAAGGCTGCCAGTACGAATAATACAAAATATGAGTATTTACGAAATTTCACCATGAGCTGTGGATTCAAAATACCAATACGCGCTAAAAATAGCGTCACAACTGGTAACTGGAATATCAGTCCGAACGGTAAAACTAATTTAAATAAAAATGAAAAGTATTCATTAATGCCGATTGTTTGTACAATTTCTAGATCCTTTGATAGGCTCATCATAAAGTTCATTACATATGGGAACAATACGAAATAAGAAAATGATATACCGGCAAGGAATAGAATAAATGAATACGGAATGTACTTCAGTGTCGCCTTGCGTTCTGTCTCATGCAAGCCTGGTGTAATAAACGACCATAGCTGATAAAGCAAAATTGGTGAAGACAAAACGAGAGCTACGCAAAACATAACTTTTAAAAACACCGCTAACGGATCAGTCGGTGTAAATGCGTTCAGTGTAAATTGAGCTGCTTCGTCGCTATACTGAATAAATTTAATAATCGGTTCGGTAACAAAGAAGCTTACAACTAACGCAAGAACAAAGAAAATTGCGGTCACAAATAAGCGACTTCTTAGTTCATCAATATGTTCTATGACAGTGAGTTCTTTTGGATTCATATCAATGTGACATCCTTAACTTACTTAACGTTATTGTTTTCGTTATCTTTATGCTCAATGATCGTTTTTTTCTTAACATCATCGTCATCATCAGCTAAACCTTTTGTTGCATTTTTGAATTCGCGAAGTGTTGATCCCATTGCTTTTCCAAGCTCAGGTAATTTCTTCGGTCCAAAAATTAATAAGGCTATTATACCGATAAAAACTAGGCTCACTGGTCCAATCGCATTTAAATGCACAACCATTACAGCCACCTCCTCTATTATATGTACATTTTACCGCAACATCGAACGTTTGGCTAATATATAAAATGTGAATAATTTACGTCATTCTCCACTATTACGGACAAGGTAAATGAGTGCCTGCAATTCTACGGATAAGTCAATGTTCATTAGCTTCATAGATTCCGGAACGTTCAGACGTTCTGGTGTAAAATTCAGGATGCCTTTTGCGTTCATTTTAGCAAGTCTGTCCGCCATCGCCTGTGCCGAACGAGAGGATACTGTTAGGATCGCTAGCTCTGCGCCGAACTCTTCGTACATTTCCTCTAGGCGGTCTGGATGGAATACCGGAATATCACTAATTTCTGTTCCTTCATACGGCGCCTTTGAGTCAAATGCCACAACGATTCGCGTATTATGGTTTTTTTGGAAATTATATTTTAATAAGCCGTTCCCTAAGTTCCCGACACCGATTAGTGCTACATTTGTCGCTTCATCCTGGTCTAGCGTTTGACGAAAAAAGTCGAGCAAATGCAGTACATCATAACCGTAGCCCTTTTTACCAAGTGCACCGAAATATGAAAAATCTCGACGAATTGTTGCAGAATCTATTTTCATCGCATCACTCAGTTCTTGTGACGAAATACGCTTCTTGCCTTCATTCGCAAAGTTTTGTAAAAAGCGATAATAAAGAGGAAGTCTTTTCGTAGTTGCTTGTGGAATTTTCGTTTCAGGTTTCACACATCTTTCCCCCTACATACTATTAGAAATCGATTCAATCTTACTAAACCTACCGAAATAAGTAAAGCACGGATGATTGCACGTCCCCCCTACATCCATTACACTAAAAGAATGAAACTGAGGTGTAAACATGATCGTATTACAAGTAAATCAATTATATAAATCATTTATTACAGATGAAATATTAAGTGGCGTCAAATTAGAAGTTCAGCATCGCGACCGTGTTGCACTTGTTGGACGTAATGGTGCTGGTAAGTCCACTTTACTAAAAATTATTGCTGGACAAATGAGCTATGACTCAGGCGAAGTCATTATTCCAAAAGATGTTCGTGTCGGTTATTTAGAACAGCATGCCGGCATTGATTCCAAATTATCGATTTGGGACGAAATGATGACGATTTTTGACGGTCTACGTAATCAAGAACTGCAATTGCGCAAACTTGAACAGCAAATGGCAGATCCTGCTGTATATGAAAATAGCGAAATGTATACACGTGTTATGTCAGACTATGACCAGCAGCAACATGATTTCAAAGAAGCAGGCGGCTATCAATATGAGGCTGATACCCGCTCTGTGCTACATGGGATGCAGTTTTTCAAGGATGATTTCACAAAGCCAATCCAATCTCTTTCAGGCGGTCAGCGTACACGTTTAGCGCTTGCCAAGCTTCTATTAAGTAAACCTGACCTGCTTATTCTAGATGAGCCAACCAACCATTTAGATATAGAAACATTATCTTGGCTAGAGGGCTATCTAAAAGGTTACGCAGGTGCAATTTTAATCGTTTCCCATGATCGTTATTTCCTAGACCAAGTTGTATCTATTGTATATGAAGTTTCTCGTACAAAGGTTTCGAAATACGTCGGTAACTATAGCGCTTATTTAGATGACAAGGCGAAAAACTACGAGCGAGATATGAAAATGTTCGAACGCCAGCAAGATGAAAAGGCCAAGCTTGAAACATTTATTCAAAAAAACTTAGCCCGCGCTTCAACAACAAAGATGGCACAAAGTCGTCGAAAAGTTTTAGAAAAGACAGATTGGATGGATTCTCCGGATGGCGACGAAAAGAGTGCTAACTTTGGCTTCACAATTGACCGTCAGAGTGGCAATGATGTATTGTCTGTCGATGAATTAACAATTGGCTATCCCGGCAAGGAAATTTCCAATAATATTTCGCTACGTGTTTTCCGTGAAGATCGAATTGCACTTGTTGGCCCGAATGGTGTTGGAAAATCCACGCTATTAAAAACAGTCGTGAAAGATTTAGCCGCACTTCGTGGGGACATTCGCTACGGTACAAACGTCCAAATCAGTTACTACGATCAGGAGCAGGCAAAGCTTAATAGCAATAAACCCGTTTTGAAAGAATTATGGGACGAATGGCCACTAATGAATGAAAAGGATATTCGTAACATACTCGGCCGCTTCTTATTTAGCGGGGACGATGTTAACAAATCTGTGAATTCATTATCTGGTGGCGAAAAAGCGCGACTAGCCTTAGCAAAATTAATGATGCAAAGAGCTAACCTTCTTGTTCTAGATGAGCCGACAAACCATTTAGACTTAGATAGTAAAGAAGTGCTGGAAAATGCGTTAATCGATTATCCAGGCACGCTGCTATTCGTTTCGCATGACCGATACTTCATTAATCGCATTGCGACAAAGGTAGTCGAGCTTTCTGGCAAGGGGTCATTTGAGTATTTAGGCGACTATGATTATTTCGTAGAGAAAAAGCAGGAGTTGGAGGAACTTGCACAAATGAAAGCCACTGCCGCTACAAAAACGGAGGAAATTACTAGTGCAAAAGCATCCACCTCTACAATCGATAAGGATGCCAAAAAACGTGAACGCCAAATTCGACGCGCCCTTGAGGAAATTGAAGCACATATGGGCACACTTGACGAAACGATTGCCCGTCTTGAAGAGCAGCTATGCGATCCAGAAATCTTCTCCAACCACGAAAAGGCAATTACCATTCAATCGGAGCTGGATTCTTCTAAAGAAGCACATGAAACGTTTGAAATGGAATGGCTGGAGTTAAGCGAAGAACTTGAAGCATTGAAATAAGAAAAGCGCATTCGCGCCCGTTTGCACTCGGGCAAGCTGCTTGCGAGCCCTCTAGCGTGCGGCGCAAATGCCTAGACATTATCAAAAAGTTAAACTTTCTTATCGTTTAACAAAATGGGCGAGCCAGTTGCATACTTCAACTAGCTCGCCCATTTTTCATTTAACTTGAAAGCTTTTCAGCATTTGTAGTTTTTTATACGCGTTATACGTGCCATACGCCCAACCGAAACACACTGTAGTGAATGCTGCAAAAATAAAATTCAATCCCGTAAAAATTGGTTTCCATCTTGCTTTACCGGGCATAATACGAAATGGCTGTCGGTCTCCTATGCTAATACTATGAAAGACATCTATAATTCGATGTTTTCCATAAACAAATGCTAGCGGGTAACAGACGATTGCTACAAATACAAACAGCCCACCAAGAGATGCTGCAAAATACGTACCTATATTAAGGACATTAAGTAATGCAAAAAAGCCAATAGCTAACACTGCTCCTACGCCCAATAAAATAAACATTTTCCGTCGCTCTTTCAAATAGTTCAATTAGACGACCTCCTTTCTAGTTTAAAACATTCTATGATATCTAACGTTAATGTATAGCAATGGCGAGATTAACATATACATTCATTATTCCATAATATTTAGTAGTTCAAACCTTGTATTTACTTTTTTCTACATATATATTGGTCAATATGCAATTTACGCGCAAAAATTTCCACAGTTTTATTCACAAACTGAATACAGTCATATCAACATATCAACAGACTTTTCCACATTATCCACAATTCAAAATTTATTTACTCACATCAAACTGTGTAAAAAGGAATACTATATATAGATAAATCACATGTTATCCACAAGTTATTAACAGTTTGTGCATAAGTACGGATGTTCGTCTTGACATTTTCGGAAAAGCACTCAGTACCTGTGGATAATTTTTCAGAAAAGTTCCACTACAATTAGAAATTTATATTTTTCAGCAATTTCTTATCGCATTCCACTATATTTCGACAACAAAACACTTTTGCACAAAAATAAAAGGAGTTGTGATGTTCACAACTCCTTTCGTACTATAACTAGACCCAGCTCATTAACTCCATGCCAGGTCGACCATTCATTTTTAAATTGCCCCGTGCACCAGCTTCGAACATAAATGACCCAGCTGCACCAATCATTGCCGCATTGTCTGTACAAAGCTTTAATGGTGGTACATAGAACGGAATACCTTCTTCTGCAAATGTTGCTTCTAATGACGTACGCAAGCCTTTATTCGCCGATACACCTCCTGCTGCAATCACCTGCTTTACACCATATTCACGAGCTGCACGCAATGTTTTTGCTGTTAATACTTCTACAACACTATCCTGGAATCCTTTTGCAACATGTTCCGGAATAATTTCCTCACCACGTTGATCCATATTATGTTTGTAATTTATAACGGCAGATTTTAAGCCGCTGAAGCTGAAATCGTACGAGCCTTCCTCTAACCACACGCGTGGGAATGGTACCGCTACGTCTGACTCATGTGCAAGACGATCAATATGCGGGCCACCCGGGTACGGCATGTTAAGTACGCGCGCAACCTTATCATACGCCTCACCCGCTGCATCATCACGTGTTTCTCCGATTACTTCAAAGCTACCGTGCTCACGCATTAACACAAGTTCTGTATGCCCACCTGATACGACAAGTGCAAGTAACGGGAACTCCATTGGCTGCACTAGTGTGTTCGCATAAATATGGCCAGCGATGTGATGCACACCAACAAGTGGCAAGCCGTTTACAAAGGCAAATGCTTTCGCCGCGTTAATGCCAATCAGTAGTGCCCCTACTAGTCCAGGACCTTCTGTAACTGCTACTGCATCTAAATGTTGTGGCGTCATGTTCGCTTGTTGTAACGCCTCTTCAATAACGATCGTAATTTGTTCGACATGATGACGCGATGCAATTTCTGGTACAACCCCACCAAAACGTTTATGACTTTCAATTTGCGATGACACAACATTCGAGATAATTTCTGTACCGTTTTTAATAATCGCTGCAGCCGTTTCATCACAGCTTGTTTCGATTGCTAATATATATTTATCCATCATAAATTCACCCACATTACTAGAGCATCCTCTTGATTGTCCGTGTAATACCCTTTGCGAATTCCACCATCTAAGAATCCAAGCTTACGGTATAGATTTTGTGCGACCGTATTTGTAACGCGTACCTCTAGACTCATCACATCCATATGCGCCTCATGAGCTATACGGATCGCCTCACGCATGAGCCCTTCACCAATTCCTTGACCTCTCGCAGTTTCCACGACCGCTACATTCGTAATTTGTGCCGCATCAATCACAAGCCACATTCCGCAAAAGCCGATAATATTGCCTGCCACGTCCTCAGCAATTAAATAATGCGAAAACTGATTTTCTCGCATCTCATAATGAAACGAATCGAGCGTCCACGGTGTCGAAAACGTTGCTAGCTCTATTTCATACACTGCTTCAACATCCTTTGACGTCATTCTTCGGTACTGGATCATCTGCCTTGCTCCTTCTTCTGTTCCTTAATCCAGTTCGCCTCGGCCTCTGCAATACGGCGATACTGAGGTACAAAGTTATGAACAGCCTCAACTGCTGGTAGTTCTTCTATTTCCGCTAAAGCAATAAGTTCAGCTGCACGTGGTAAATCAAGAGTATATGGTGCACGTAGCATGTTATCCCCTAATGCCGCAACAATTTGATCATAATACAGTTCTACGTCCGTTCCGATAAATAACACCGGTGTATTAAGGGCCTTAAGCTTCTCCAATAATCCATCAATATGGTCATGGTGCTCCTCAATAACCACTTCTAATGACCCACCCTTATAAGCAGCCGCATACACATTTTGTCGGCGCGCATCAAACAACGGACAAATAACGGCATTACATACTCGTACATTGGCAGCAAGTGCCTTCAAGCTTGAAATGCCAACTAGCGGCTTTTGTAATGACCAAGCAAGCGTTTTTGCAAGTGTTACACCAATACGTACGCCTGTATAAGAACCTGGGCCTTCTGATATAGCAACCGCATCAATATCTGCTGGCTTCATGAATGCTTTGTCAAATAGCTCATCAATCGCTGACATAGCCCCGACCGAATGCGTTAACTTTACATTTTGTACAACCTCAGCAACTACTTTTCCGTCTTTTACAAGTGCGACAGAAAGCGGTGCATTTGCTGTTTCAATTCCTAACCAAATCATTTTAATAACTCCTCACACAGCTGGACATATGTTGCGCCCATTGGTTTAAATACAAATTTCCGAGCATTGTCATCAATTCGTGTAATTTCGATTGCTAAACGGTCCTTCGGTAAATCTTCTTCAATTAAATGTGCCCACTCTACAACTGTCACTGCATCTGCGAAGAAAATCTCATCCCAACCTAAATCCTCGTCGCTATCTGCTAGGCGGTAGACGTCTAAATGGTTAAGAGGTAATCGCCCCTCATATTGTTTCATAATCGTAAATGTTGGGCTATTCACCGTACGTTTAATGCCAAGACCTTTTGCTAATGCTTGCGTAAATGTCGTTTTGCCAGCACCAAGATCCCCTTCAAGTGTAATTGTATGTTGCGCCTCTAACAGCTCCGCTAAATCATGAGCAAGGCGTTGTGTCTCTTCTAACGAGTGTATATTTTTCTCAAATACCTTCATCCATCATAGTCCTTCCCAAAATACATTACTTCTAGTTTACTTGAACGCCGACAAATGTTCAAAACGTATCGACTTTTTTCAAAATAAAATAAAGCTGCTCAATAGTCAGTAAAACTAACATTTTGAACAGCGTTATAACTACCGCGTAGAGTACCCTCGCTTTTCTATAATCTTTTTACTAACTAATTTGTCATTTTGAAAATGAATTTCATACGCCTGTGTAAGTAATATCTCATCTAACCATACATAGACACCTGGATTGGTCTCCTCACCGCCACCACCCGCAATAGCTACTACTTCCACATAAGAAATTCCTTTTTCAAGGAGACTATATTCAGTAAAATTCATATATTTTTGCCATCTATAATTATTCGTATCTTCTATATCTCTAATTTCATTTGAGCACCCAGATAAAATAACAAGCATCAACACAATACACAAATACATAAGAAGCGTTTTCACATGCATATAACTCCTCCTAAAGAAACGGCTTTCAATTCGTTTCCTCTAGAAGTATGTTAATGATCCATTGAATGTTAAATATTTTATAGACTTCATAAGTTTTAGGCAAAAAAAAAGTTTTTATGAGGTTATTCTCATAAAAACTAAAATGGCGATTTCGAATCGGCAATCAGCAACCATGTTACCCTTACACCGTCGAATCTTCTATATATTTTGTCTAACTTAAAATCTCTCTCTTGTCATCCTATAACCTTTTGTAAAACATGATTACGTTCTAATACTTTCAATAAGAAGAAAGCTAACGCAGCTCCAGCAAACGAACTTACTACAAATGCTGGTACTAATCCAAATAGTGTTGCCTCTTGCCCCAAAACAAGTGTGGCAATTGGATATGTTGCCATTGCTCCTAGAATACCTGTACCAATAACTTCACCGATTGCTGTTGCCATTGTATTTTTTGTTTTTGAATAAACAAAACCAGCCAATAACGCTCCAAGCATACTTCCTGGGAAGGCAAACAAGCTGCCCGTTCCCATAATATTTCTTACAGTAGAAGCTAATAATGCTTGAATAACCGCATAATAAGGTCCAACGATAACTGCAGTTAAAACATTAGCTAAATGCTGCACAGGAAATATTTTCGCAAATCCAAGTGGAATATAGACAATCGTACTATTCACAGCTACAATTGCACTAATAATTGCAGTATAAGTCATTTTTTTTGTTTTGTTCAATTAACAATCTCCTCCTTATTTTGTATATTGAACTACTAGTAAGCAGCCAAAAGACAAAAAAGGATATGCCGATGCCATGCTACTTTCCTACGCTAGTATTAACTAGATCAGGTTCAAAGGGTACTTCTCAGCCTTTATGGCGCCCCTAGTAGTATTAAACATTATTATAGTTGAAAATCTAATAAGTTTCTATATTTAGCTTAATTTATTGTAGCGCTCTGTATTATGATTGAATAATCGGGGTACACCCACTATGAACCACATTTAATAGTGATTAAGTAAATTGGAGCTCCAGCATCTCTTCATAGTACGGCCAAACATTTTGAAACTAATCCGATGTTTTAGAATTTTGATCATTTCTTTATTTTTAGGCAAAAAAAAAGCCCTTATGAGATTATTCTCATAAAAACTAAAATGGCGGTCCCGACCGGGATCGAACCGGCGATCTCCTGCGTGACAGGCAGGCATGTTAACCGCTACACCACGGGACCATATCTTTAAGACATTTATTATTATACCATCATTCCTAACAGATGACAATACTTTTTAAAAAAATACTGTAAATAGTTTAACGTTGTTAATGGAAGGCATTCCTAAAAGTCATATGAAATTTGAGTACTTTTTTTGTATTCTCGAATATCAGTTACCAGCTCTTATGCGCTGTCTTAATGAAAAGGATTTTTAATTGTATTAGAAGGCTAAACATATCTGTACTATCTACAACGCCCTAGTTTCTTTTCTTGCCGTTTTATTGGTATTTATAAAGTTTTAGATGCACTGCCTATTATGGGTGTTAGGATACATTTGTAAAAAGGGATACAAGAACAAAAGCGCTAAAGCGGTTGTTTAGCCCCGACAGCTGCTTGCGAGCTCGAAGCGAAAGTAAACGCTCCACCACTTTCGTCAGAGGGCAGACCGAGAACTCGAGGGGTTGGCGCTTGCGCCTAGACGTTGCATTTACTTATTTGAATGTTATCCACACGGCGAAATTTTATAATTTCCTTAACAATTAAAAAACCCCAAGGATTTAGTTCCTTGGGGTTTCTGTTCCGCGAAGCGACGTCCTACTCTCACAGGGGGAAGCCCCCAACTACCATCGGCGCTAAAGAGCTTAACTTCCGTGTTCGGTATGGGAACGGGTGTGACCTCTTTGCCATCATCACTTCACTTGCACATAGATGTGCTTATGTTGAAAGATTGTTCTTTCAAAACTGGATAAACGGTTCATTGAAAGTTAAAATATTTGGTAATAATGTGGTTAAGTCCTCGATCGATTAGTATTCGTCAGCTCCATGTGTCGCCACACTTCCACCTCGAACCTATCTACCTCATCGTCTTTGAGGGATCTTACTTACTTGCGTAATGGGAAATCTCATCTTGAGGGGGGCTTCATGCTTAGATGCTTTCAGCACTTATCCCGTCCATACATAGCTACCCAGCGATGCCTTTGGCAAGACAACTGGTACACCAGCGGTATGTCCATCCCGGTCCTCTCGTACTAAGGACAGCTCCTCTCAAATTTCCTACGCCCACGACGGATAGGGACCGAACTGTCTCACGACGTTCTGAACCCAGCTCGCGTACCGCTTTAATGGGCGAACAGCCCAACCCTTGGGACCGACTACAGCCCCAGGATGCGATGAGCCGACATCGAGGTGCCAAACCTCCCCGTCGATGTGGACTCTTGGGGGAGATAAGCCTGTTATCCCCGGGGTAGCTTTTATCCGTTGAGCGATGGCCCTTCCATGCGGAACCACCGGATCACTAAGCCCGTCTTTCGACCCTGCTCGACTTGTAGGTCTCGCAGTCAAGCTCCCTTATGCCTTTACACTCTACGAATGATTTCCAACCATTCTGAGGGAACCTTTGGGCGCCTCCGTTACTCTTTAGGAGGCGACCGCCCCAGTCAAACTGTCCGCCTGACACTGTCTCCTACCCCGCTAAGGGGCATGGGTTAGAAGTTCAATACAACCAGGGTAGTATCCCACCGACGCCTCCTCCGAAGCTGGCGCTCCGGGATCTCTGGCTCCTACCTATCCTGTACAAGTTGTACCAAAATTCAATATCAGGCTACAGTAAAGCTCCACGGGGTCTTTCCGTCCTGTCGCGGGTAACCTGCATCTTCACAGGTACTATAATTTCACCGAGTCTCTCGTTGAGACAGTGCCCAGATCGTTACGCCTTTCGTGCGGGTCGGAACTTACCCGACAAGGAATTTCGCTACCTTAGGACCGTTATAGTTACGGCCGCCGTTTACTGGGGCTTCAATTCGCAGCTTCGCTTGCGCTAACCACTCCTCTTAACCTTCCAGCACCGGGCAGGCGTCAGCCCCTATACGTCACCTTACGGTTTTGCAGAGACCTGTGTTTTTGCTAAACAGTCGCCTGGGCCTATTCACTGCGGCTCTCATGCGCTTTAACACGCTCAAGAGCACCCCTTCTCCCGAAGTTACGGGGTCATTTTGCCGAGTTCCTTAACGAGAGTTCTCTCGCACACCTTAGGATTCTCTCCTCGACTACCTGTGTCGGTTTGCGGTACGGGCACCTCTCACCTCGATAGAGGCTTTTCTTGGCAGTGTGAAATCAGGAACTTCGTCCATACGGACTCGCCATCACAGCTCAATGTTAAAGTATGCGGATTTGCCTACATACACACCTTACTGCTTGGACGCGCACAACCAACGGCGCGCTTACCCTATCCTACTGCGTCCCCCCATTTCTCAAACGGTGAGGAGGTGGTACAGGAATATCAACCTGTTGTCCATCGCCTACGCCTATCGGCCTCGG
>NZ_JBBOPI010000002.1 GCF_038003525.1 Solibacillus sp. FSL H8-0538
ACATATTTTGGTGTAGAGCCATTAAAAAATAGGTTTTTCTATGACTTAAATCTCTATTTCAACTATAATTATTCAATAATGCAAAAATTATTCATTTTTGAAATATTCTAACAAAAGGGGGATATTTATAAATGATTTGGAGATCAGCGTTAATAAAAACCCATAATTTTTTAATTATTTCAGATTATAGTGGCAACATTCATGAGTGCATCCTTGGGGAAAAACCCATTTTCACAAATATTACATTCCCTCACTCTATGCGAGATTTGGAGGAACAACTGTTTATAGAAAGTATATTTGAACATGTGAACACGTCGAATAAGCAGGTTTTCAAGCAAAAGACTTGGAACGGAAATCACGTTTTAACAACGGTATTTAAGGAACAAGACCTTTATTTATTTGCATATACGATTCTAGATAAGCCGTTTAATAGCACATCTATGGCTTCAAAAGACACACCGTTACCAATCATCGCCACGAGTCCTGCCATGCAGCAAATCGCCAATCGCCTATTGAAAACGAGTCAAACAAATGTAACCGTCCTGCTGCTGGGTGAATCCGGTGTCGGAAAAGAAATGGCGGCACGAACAATTCATACATCGGGACTGCGCAAAAATAAGCCCTTCGTTGCAATAAACTGTGGTGCAATACCTGAAAATTTAATTGAAACTGAATTATTTGGCTATGAATCAGGTGCCTTTACAGGGGCGAAAAAAGGCGGATATGAGGGGTGTTTCCGCCAAGCAAATGGAGGCATTTTATTTTTAGACGAAATTGGAGAACTTCCATTAAATATGCAAGTGAAGTTATTACGCGTCTTACAAGAACGCAGTGTTACACCGATTGGAAGCAGTGAAACGTATCCACTCGACATTCAAATTATTGCTGCAACGAATCAAAATTTAGAAAAACTCGTTGCTGACGGAAAATTTAGAGAGGACTTGTACTACAGGCTTAATATAGTGCCCATTCAAATTCCACCGTTGCGTGAACGGATTGAGGAAATTCCAGCGCTCGCACATTTTTTTACTGAAAAGTACAATGTGAAACATGGACAAAATGTAACTTTATCACCGGATGCCATTGACTATCTATGCATACATGAGTGGCCAGGCAACGTACGTGAACTCGAAAATGTCATTGAACGGTTTGTCGTCTTATCTGAAACACCTATTGTTACTAGCGCACATTTAGAAATGCTACTTCAAGAAAAAGAGACTGAGCCAATACGTCCGATGTTCACGACGATTTATCGTCTTCAAGATGCAGTAGATTTAGTCGAGGAGGAACTTATCTTATTGGCGATGAAAAAATATGGGTCCGTTAAGCTTGCCTCTAGTGCGCTCGGTATTAGCCAGCCAACCATGAGTCGTAAGCTCAAGAAAATTCGCACACCACTCGAACAACCAAATAGCACGTTAGCCAAGCGTGCCGTGCTAGAAGAGCAGCTCAATAATCGACTACGCTCAGTTGCCGTTGTATCAGCCATTACGATTTCAATCGAGACTGTGGGGAAAGCGATTGAGAACCTGTCTAATCTAGATGCTCATGCGGAGCTCTTGCGCCAATTAACAGCTATCCAGCAACAAGAAGGCGTCATTCATTGGGTATTTATTTTCTATAAAAATAAGGAAAACAAGATTATCAATATTTCCGCCTGTGCAGATTTCGTTATTGAATTAGGAGCAGAATATACAGGGCCTCCGGAAATAATGGATGTGATCGAACAAGCGCTGAACGGCTCGGTTGGTATTACGCCAATTTATACCGATCAATATGGGGAATGGAAAACATGCTTCGCCCCTCTCTATAACCAAGAAGGTATCGTCATTGCCATTATTGGCTATGACTACAGCAAAGCATATATTAATAGTGAATTGCACCGACTAAGTCGAAAGTTAAATTTAATCTTATAATATAAAAGAAATCATTTTTAAGGAGTACAAGAAGTAGACAATATACCTAGCTATTCATTAAACATAGCGAAAGATCCCTGGGCCCACACAAGCGAGCCCCCTACAAACAAGAGATTACAGACTTTGATAAGTGTTCAGCCGATTAAACGTATTGAAAAATCCCCCTGCCGTTATCAAAAACTTATATTAAATTGTAATTTTATACTATTAGTTATAACGGTAACTGGTAAACCTTTATTACTATAAGCACCAATTAAAATAAAATGAGCTCTCAGACGTATTTTAAGTAGCAAAAAAAGCAACCCTATTAGAAAGTTGCTTTTTTTCTCCTCTTTTTCAAGAAAACTAGCATAAAACCACCCACAAAAAAATAGAGAAAAATAGAGAAGTAAATTTAGACGTGCCATAGAATAGAAAAGAGTAGCGTAGAAAAGAATAGAATAGAAAAGAATGGAAAAAATTTGCGCAGAATAGGCGTTGGAGGGTATGGAACAGACGATATCAATAGAGGAGCGTATACAAGAGGGACTTGCGAAGGATCCCTTATTTCAAGTCATTCAGGAAACAACAGCTGAGCAAAATTTTGGGTCCGAGCCGTATTTACTCGACCTGGTTGAAAAGGAGTACTATTCCACACCTGAAGTGGCGGGTTGGTTTGATGTCACCGATGCACAGTTGCGTTACTACATTAAACCCTTCGAATCCTATGTATTTGAAGAGGCTGAAGACAGTCCAACGACATCAACTGGCAGCGGGGAATTATGCGTATTAGTTATAATGTTAACTGGTTTATCTCTATTAATATAAAGATGTTTAAGATAACCAGTTAACATTGAAATCGAGTTGTCGGGGATGATGCCAGGACAGTCATTACTATTTTTATATGATGGAACTTAGCTATTCAGATACAACTGATGTATGATTGGCATTTGTTTCCCGTTTCCTTAAAAGTAGTAAGGATAAACTAAATAAGCAAGCTAGAATTAATCCACTAAAGAAAGCTTTACTCATCGCTTTTACTACATAAAAATTTGCATCCTTACGTAGATCATTTTGAATATCATTAATTTCATTTTCGAATGCAGTCATCTCAGTATTTATTTTTAACCTAATTTGTTCTTCTATAGCAGGGGTAATGGACGCTCCTGGAGGCAATTGTTTCAGTACCTCTTGTTTCTGTAGTAGAGTGACTCGTTCATAGATCTCTTTAGAAATTTCAAATCGTTCTAGTTCTCCACCGCCTTCAAAAAATGATTCTCTTCTGACTTCTAATTTTTCAATGGCTGCTGCTCTCACTTCAGTGGGAAGGCTTGCTTTTTCGAATTGTGATATTCCATCGTCTACAATTTCAACTGAAAATTGATTTAAAAAACTCATTGTTATTGAGACAAAAATCGATACACCTAGAGCGCCTCCCATATTTCTAGCTGTAGCAAAAATTCCCGATCCTAGCGACATATGCTCATCGGATACCGTTGCCGTACAAACGGTTACACTTGTGACCATCAGGATACCGAGTCCCGTTCCTAATAAAGACATGATGAGAATTAAAGTCGAAATTTCCGTATTCGCACTTAACTTTAACAATGGAATAAAGCTTGCGATTGTAAATAAATAACCAAAAAACATGGGAATTTGATAGCCAATTTTGTCCATTACTCGCCCGATAATAGGTGCTACGACAAGCATAACAGCAGATAATGGTGTGATGAGAAAAGAAGCTTGTAATGTACTATATCCTTTTACTTGAGTGAAGTAGATCGGTAAAAGAATTAATATCCCCATCATTATCAAACCACCGAAAAAATTAGAAATTACTCCGCCTAAATATTCTTTATTCTTAAATATCGAAAAATCTACCAAAGGGAATTTCACTTGCGATTCAATAATGAAAAATAATAGTCCCGCTATTAAACTTATACAGAAATAACCATAAATGATCGTAGAATTCCACCCTAGCTTTTCTCCTTGTAAAATAGCATAGGTAAAAAAGTATAAAGCCACGCTTATAAACAAAACGCCCCAAATATCCAACTTAAGCGGTGCTTTAACATCCTTACGCCCTTTAAATACCCATAGAAGGAATGGAAAAGAAACAATTATTATCGGAACATTAATATAGAAAATCCAACGCCAATCAATATATTCGGTCACTACTCCGCCTATACTTGGGCCAATAGCAACTGCAAGCGCTCCAATTGCTCCCCAAATCCCCATTGCTAAACCTGTTTTTTCTTGTGGTACAGCCGTCCTAACAAGCATCATACTGGTCGGTATAATCATTGCTCCAGCGATCCCTTGCAAAACACGCGAAGCAATTAAAACCTCTACTGAAGGAGCTACCCCGCATAAAAAGGAACTTATCGCAAAAATTAGGACACCGACTAAAAACAGCCTGATTCTCCCGAAAATATCTGCTAACTTTCCAACTGTTATTAAAAGAATGGCTAATGTAAGAACGAAGGAATTAATTATCCAAGAAGCTACATTAAGGTCTATCTTAAAATCATTCATTATAGTTGGTAGAGCAATATTAACAACTGTACTATCTAAAAAAACCAAAAAAAGCCCCAAGCTTACGGCAAATACTTGTTTCAATCCCCCATATTCAGAAATAGTAGTATTATTCATTTCAATCCCTCTCTTTTGTATTAAAATTTAAAGCTCATAAACTTTTATCACATGTTGTTAGTTTTTATTTCATCCGTCATATGGTCAGCACCCTCCTCTATAAATTTGATGAAAGAGGGGCCAAACTGTTGGTCATACACCCTCCCATCTCTTCCACACCACATAATTGGTACGAATTAATAATGAAATGAGTACAATTTTTTTAAATGCACCATGTGAATGCTTGTGACGAATAATTAGTATCACTGCACCAGAAAACCTTTATATGAGCACATGTTCATTTATTATAATACATTTATTTCCACACAACGTCAATGGTGGAGTTAGCTTCGGAGCTAAACTCAACACCAAATGCGAATGGTCCATGTAGAAATCAAAAACTAGAGCTTACAATTCGGTGTCATGAAAGTGAATAGGTGTTAGCCTGAGCGCTATTAATTGAAACAGTCCCATAGAATAAACAATTTTTCCTATGGGTTCTCAAACGTCATTTCCATCGGGATTTACGTGCAATCCAATCTCAATTCGCCTAAGAGTTGCTTTTTTTCTCCTCTTTTTCAAGAAAACTAGCATAAAACCACCCACAAAAGAATAGAGAAAAATAGAGAAGTAAATTTAGACACGCCATAGAATAGAAAAGAGTAGCGTAGAAAAGAATAGAATAGAAAAGAATGGAAAAAATTTGCGCAGAATAGGAGTGGGTAGGGTATGGAACTAACGATTTCAATAGAGGAGCGTATACAAGAGGTACTTGCGAAGGATCCCTTATTTCAAGTCATTCAGGAAACAACAGCTGAGCAAAATTTTTGGTCCGAGCCTTATTTACTTGAACTGGTTGAAAAGAAGTACTATTCCACACCTGAAGTGGCGGGATGGTTTGATGTCACCGATGCACAGTTGCGTTACTATATTAAACCTTTCGAGTCCTATTTATTTGAAGAGGCTGAAGACAGTCCAACGACATCCACGGTCATTCGTTTGGATTTTAAAGCTGTTTTAAAACTTCGGATGATTCTGTTGCTAAAGGATGAATACCGTGTAAAAGGGTTGAAACGCCTTTTGAACATTAGTGACCATGGCCATATGGTTAGACAAAAGACCGTAGTCACAACTGAACTGGCCCCCCCTGATGATCTCGCACAAAGAGTCACTATGCTGAGCCATATCATTACTCAAATGATGAACACCGGTCTTTTTCACATTGAGCAGGAGACCGAAAGCCAGCAGATGATCGTTTCATTAAACCAGGAGTTTCTCACACAACAAATTCAAGCGGTGCCTTCCGAAACTTCAGAAATTCTTGCAGAGATTACAGAAGATACCCAACAATTAAAATCGGAGAATGCTGCACTTAAGAAGCAGCTCGAGGAACTAAATCAAGATAATAAACAAGATATCGCCATTCTCATTAGAAGACGACACATCGAAAATGAAGTCGTCGCAACCTTACGTGATGAAGCGCTGCGTACGTATACTGAAAACAACAGTACGCCCTTCTTTGCAAAACTTTTCCGTTCTTCGCAACTCGCAATGGAACAGGAGCGTTTCATATTAGATTACGTGCAGACCCACCTAAATGAACGTCTTGAAAAAGCCCTCTCTGATTATCATGAATCGTAAAATGCTTCCTTCTCAACAGGAAGCATTTTTTCTATGGAATCTAGGTAAACATTCATATTATTAGCAGGATTTCGAAAAAGAGATAGAATTCTAAAACAATACAGCAGCTGATATACACTAGACAAGAATACGACAAACAACGGCCCCCACAGATGTTGATTTGTAGGGGCTTCGCATTTTATCACTATAAAAGGGTTGGTTTAGAGTGAAAGGCAACCTACGCTGTTTTAAGAATGTGTAGTCATTTAAAATGGTTTTCTCCCTCTGCTTCTTGAAATTGTAAATATCCTTCTTTTACTGAGTAAGCTACATAAAATTTATGTTTTCCAATGTCGACTATTTGAACAGCGTTAGCTTTCCTTGCGCTGTTTACGATAGTTGTAAACTGTTTTGTATTAATAGTAACACCCATAAGATTTAATAGTTTTCTAGAGGTCTCTAAAATGTCTTTATCTTTGGGATTAATAGCTATGATATCAATAAAATAACCACCCATCTTCTGAGATCTGACCGCTAATACAGAAGAGCTCCGATCTTTATAAGCAAGAAAACGCCCTTCTTTGTCTTCAACATCACTGTCTACCTGCCATTTTGCCGTTGTTAATACTTTCTCCAATGACTCAAATGATTTTGTAGCGTGGATTTTTGTAGAAAGTGTTTCTTTTTTAGAGGCATTTGCTACTACGGTAGATGGGGCACTAAATATGAAAAACACCACTAAACTGACTAGTAAAATACTAAAAATCTTTCTCATGCACATCACTCCTTTTATTAAAATATGATACTAGTTAAAGGTCTTTTTTATTCCCTTAATCTACTTCAACACTTTCAATAATAATCTATGAATAGCAAGAGGATTCCAACAGCGCCATCACAAAACAAGCAGCATCACGTAATTCCTGGCAGATTGTCGACAAACACTCGACGAACTGACCAACACCGCAGCTCAGCGAACAAGTCCATTTCGCTGAGTTGCTATTACGTCACGCTGCTTTTCATATGGCCTACTGCATTAAGAACAGTTGGTGACGTAAGATTCCATCCTTTTTCTACCTCGCAAAAGTGGAAATTTCTACTTTTGCGAGGTAGAAATTTGTGTATTTAGTATATTGCAAACCGCTTCCTTCTCAGCAGCAAGCGAATGAACCTCGAAATTGAAAGGGCTTTAGAACACGCCCAGCTGAATTAGAGGCGTGAACGTGAAATCATGCAGGACAGTATGAATGTTAAACGTGAGAAGGCCCTGGTAGAAGGAGAACGAGCGGATCAAGCGACGTTACAGGCTCAAAATGAGAAGTACAATGATAAACTCGCTGAGATGCATGCGGAAAATGAGCGTATTCGAGGGAATTAACAAACACAACATCACAATCAAACAAACCGCATTAAACCGCCTGTAAAACCGAAAAAAGTTTCTATTCTTCGCCAAACTTTTCTATTCTTTTCAAATCCACGTGACAAAGCAACTTGATATTTCTGCCAATATCAAAAAGCATGGTGAACTCTACATTTCATTCAAGTAACCACTGCCCCTGCAACATTCAACTGTTTGCAGGGCTTTTTAATTTCGTTTCGAATAGGAAGTTTTAGCAGCAATTTAGCGAGGTAAGCGATTGATATTTATAAGTTTCTACTGCTACTCCGGAAAAAAATTAGGTAAAAGAGGGATACAAATCCTGCATTTTTATTTCCTGTAAAAAGATAATGATCCATTTTTTAACAGAACCGAGTATATCTATTGATGTAAGCGCCCCCAAATTATTAAAAATTTTAATAACTATCTTGACTTTTTTGCTCATAGCTTTATAATTGCATTTGAGAATCATTTTCAATAAACCATTTGGACAGGAGAAGTATATCGTGAAAAAATTATTTGCATTTTTAGTATTGAGTACTCTGTTATTATTAGCAGCATGCGGTGATAGTAGCTCTAAAACCCAAAAAGATTCAGAAGAAAAAACAGACAGCTCTAAAGAAGTATCAAAGGAAGAATCGAAGGAAGTAAATTTATATACAAGCCGTCATTATGATGTTGATGATGCATTATATAAAGAATTTGAAAAAGAAACAGGTATTAAAGTAAATGTCATTAAAGGTGAGCCAGATGAGTTACTAGAGCGCATTAAGCGTGAAGGTGATGCAACAAAGGCAGATCTATTTTTAACAGCTGACGTAGCCCGCCTGTTCCGTGCAAAAGAAGACGGACTTTTACAAGCTGTTTCAAGTGACACACTTAGCAAGCAAGTACCAGAAAAATTCCAAGATACGGATCAAATGTGGTACGGTTTAACAAAGCGCGCACGTGTTATCGTTTACAATAAAGAAACAGTAAAACCAGAAGAGCTTTCTACTTACGAAGCGTTAACAGAAGCACAATGGAAGAACCGTGTACTTATTCGCGGGGCTGAAAATGTCTACAACCAGTCATTACTTGCTTCATTTATCGAAATTAATGGCGAAGAAAAGGCGAAAGAGTGGGCAAGCGGTCTTGTAGCAAACTTCGCGCGTGATCCAGAGGGCGGGGATCGTGACCAAGCAAAAGCGATTACAGCTGGTATTGGTGACGTTGCCATTATGAACACATATTATTATGGACAAATGTTAAACTCTACTGACGCAGAAGAAGTAAAAGTCGCAGAGAGCTTAGGCGTATTTTTCCCTAACCAAGACACAACAGGTACACACGTAAATATTAGTGGTGCTGGTGTAATTAACACTTCAAAAAATAAAGAGAATGCAGTAAAATTATTAGAGTATTTATCTGCTCCTGCAGCACAAACTGTTTTTGCAGAGACAAACTTTGAATACCCAGTAAATCCAGAAGCAGCATCTTCAGAGCTACTGAAGTCATGGGGCGAATTTAAAGAGCAAGATATTCCACTTTCTACTTTAGGTGATCACAACTCAAAAGCAGTTATGATCTTCAATGAGGTAGGCTGGAAATAATAAAAAGATAAAACCCTTGTTGCGTGATGCAGCAAGGGCTTTCTTGCTATATATAGAGGGGTAAATCAATATGCGAAAGTTCTTTAGCAAAATGAATACATGGTCATTTTTGGCACTATGTATCATCCTATTTCTTGTCGGTCCCAATATTACCATTATTGAGGGGCTCTTTACGCCTGAAAACGAAAATTGGGCACATATTAAAGAATATATTTTAGCTGACTTTATTCGTGCATCATTTCTTCTAGTATTTTTTACAGGTATTTTAACGATTGTATTAGGTACAAGTCTTGCGTGGCTCATCGCTCAGTATGATTTTCCTTTGCGTAGCTTTTATAAATGGGCGCTTATTTTACCCTTATCGATTCCACCATTTATCGCAGCCTATACGTATCACGGCATATTGAATTATACAGGTGTTGTTCAAACAACCTTACGAAACAAGCTAGATGTGAAAGTCAATGCGGCTTATTTCGATATTATGAACATGCCTGGTGCTATTTTTATTTATACGATGGTTTTGTTTCCCTATGTTTATACGATTGTGCGGGTATTTTTATCGCAGCAATCGGCAACATTAATCGAAAGTGCACGGATGCTTGGAAAAGGACCCTTCAAAATTTTCTTTCAAGTCGTAGTCCCGATATCCCGAGCGGCAATTGTGGGCGGAGCGAGCTTAGTTATTTTAGAGGTATTAAATGACTATGGGGTAGTAAAATATTTCGGTATTCAAACCTTTAGTACCGCCATTTTCCAAACGTGGTTTGCGTTAGGGGATATTGATTCCTCTTTAAAGCTAGCTGCCTCACTTATGGGATTTGTCATTATCATCTTAATTCTCGAGAAGGTGCTACGTGGGCGAAAGCAGTTTAGCTATGCTTCTACTAAGATTAGACCGTTAAAGCTCGTGACACTACGCGGTGGTAAGGCAGGTTTCGCAACATTCTATTGTACGATTATTTTCAGTTTGAGTTTTTTAATCCCAGTCATTCAGCTCATTGATTGGTTTATTTTAACATTTGGTCATATCCCATTCCAGGACTTCTTTATTTATGTGAAAAATTCGACCATCGTTGCAGCGATTAGTGCAACAATCATTATCGTATTCGCATTAATTGTCGGTAACTTTAATCGCCTTTTCCAAGGGCGTATCACAAAAGTATTGACTCGCCTATCGATTTTAGGCTATTCGATTCCTGGGGCTGTTATCGCGGTTGCGATTGTCACAGCCTTTATTCAGCTAGACGAGTGGTTAACACCGCTTTATGTAAAGTTAGGGCTGGATTCCACCCTTGTACTGAGTGTCAGCCTCGTGATGCTGATTACGGCTTATTTAGTACGTTTCTTTGCAATTGGCTTTAACTCCATTGAGGCAGGCTACGAAAAAATTGGGACGAATTTCCGGGATGCTTCCAGGCTTTTAGGTTCTGGCATTACAAAAACCTTTTTTAAGGTAGATGTTCCGATGATGAAAGGTGCGATTATTAGCGGCTTCATTTTAGTGTTTATTGATATTATGAAGGAAATTCCATTAACACTCATTTTGCGACCGTTTAATTTTGATACACTTGCGACGAAAGCCTTTCAATATGCAAGTGATGAAAAAATCATGGAAGCCTCTCAAGCATCCTTATTTATTATTGTGATTAGTGCTATTGCGATTTTTATTTTTAATAAGCTACTGGAAAAGGAGCCAAGCTAACATGTACTTATCTATTGAAAATTTATGCTTTTCATATCCTTCAGCAAAGGAAGATACCATCCAATCATTTACGCTAACAATTAAAAAGGGCGAGGTCATCTCAATCCTAGGCCGAAGCGGAAGCGGGAAAAGTACGATTTTGCGTATATTAGCAGGGCTAGAGTATGCAAGTAACGGCTCATTTTGCATAAATAATGAAGTGATTTTTGACAGTAAAACTTTTATTCAACCAGAAAAACGTGGGATTGGGATGGTGTTTCAAGATTATGCATTGTTCCCACATATGACTGTCGGTAAGAATATTTTATTCGGTATATCCCATTTAGCTAAAGAAGATTGCCGTAAACGATTGAAAGAAGTGCTCGAGCTGGTGGAAATGGAGGACTATGAACACAGATACCCTCATCAGTTAAGTGGCGGTCAGCAGCAACGTATTGCCATCGCAAGAGCACTTGCACCAAACCCTCGTTTACTCTTATTAGACGAGCCTTTTAGTAACTTAGATACCGAGCTTCAAGTAAAAATCCGAAAAGAATTACGTGATATTTTAAAGCGAGCAAACATTACATCGATTTTTGTTACGCACGATGAAGACGATGCCCACGCGATCGCTGATTTTATCGTGAAATTAAACCGCGGAAGAATCGAGCAAATGGGAAATCCATGCGATATTTTAAAGGCCGAGACAAAGATCGTCTTCTCCTAGTTTGGTGGCTGTTCAAAAAACGCCTGTAAAAATTCGCTGGCACTGAAAAACTTGCATTTTCAACCTGACAAATCTCTTTCCGTAAAAAAATAAGGCACTTCCTGTTCAAAATTGAACAGGAAGTGCCTTATTTCTTTCTTCGTGTCAGACTAACAGTAAATATCGTTGTGACCCCTTGAATTTCCATGCCAAATAGACCCGCAGCCAATGCCGTACGTTGAAAAAAGATTGATCAAACTGCGGGTTTTAATGGTTAATGAGTGCTTATTGTGGGAGTCGAATCTTTAAAAAAAGCCCATCCTTTGTTGAAGAACAGTTGCTGATCACACTCTATATACTTTAGCTCGCTATTGTAAAGCTTTTCTCATCCTCACTAATCGGCACATCCATCGTCGTCATTTTCTTTACAGATGCCCGTTTCAATGACTGCATGCAGTTAACCAAAAAGTAAATTTTCGATTCTTCCCCTTGTAATTCTGCTTCCACACTTCCATCTTCTAAATTTTTCACCCAACCCGTTAATTTCAGTCTTTCCGCAATACAAAATACTTCCAAGCGAAATCCTACTTTTTGGACTTTTCCAGAAAAAGTGACTTTTTTTCGGATTATCGAACTTGGCGGAAATGGCGGGATCTTCATACGATTGGCATGCCAAATAACATACCCATCCAATAATTTCGTGACCATACTCATTCTTTAGCTTACTCCCTTATTTGACTATTAAGTATTCAGATTATTAACTCGTAAATATACTCTTCAATTAAACTGCCCTAATGGAACGATTCGGCTGCCGAAAAAGTAATCATAACCCCAGTTAGTTGAATCAATAAATCAAAATGTTATTTTTTAATAATGAGTAGATGTTTGTATCGTGAGCGAACCCATTTTGATACATATAGTCTCGTAAAACTCCCTCTTTTTGAAAACCAATTTTAGTTAGTAAATTATTAGATGCTTCATTTTCTATAAAAACGACAGCACCTATACGAGTTAAATCCATTGCAACAAATCCATATGAAAGTACTTTTGATAGCGCTTCTAAGGTATAGCCTTTCCTCCAATGGTCTGGATAAATTTCATAACCTATTTCTGCCCGTTTATGTTTCGGAGACCAAGCGTTAAATCCAATTGATCCAATCATTCCTTTGATCCCTTTTATTTCAATTCCCCACCTGATGCCTCTTTTTTCATTGAAGTTTTTTGAAAAGAAATCAACGAATTTCTCTGCCTGTTTTAAATTCAGTATTGTTTCTTCTCCATAGAATCGAGTTACATTGTTGTTCGAAAAACAAGCAAAAATACATTGTGCATCGTCTTTTGTGATTTCCCTTAGCTTTAGTCTTTCGGTCTCTAACACTGGAAACATTTAATCTCCACCTCTTTTCAATTCACTAATTATTGATTCTATGAAAGTGGTGAAAATCCTTTAAAAATTGATCTCCGTATTGTATTAACCTGTGTCGGTAAGTTAAGAAGCGACTGCTCTATGAAACAATCGTTCTCGTTAGCAAAATAAAAACTTCCCACATCACTATAAGTTAAAATAAATTCTTGAATAACCGAATTATCATTTTCGGTATAAATATCAAAATATTCCAAATCAATTCAACTAAGATGCAATCTCCAATTTCAATTAGTAGATCTTTAAAAAAGCCGTCCTTACTTTTCTTTTTTTCTTTTTTCATCTTCAATTTACCTCTCCACAACTCAATTTCCCCTTAAAATCGATCTTCAATTTTCTACTGATTTAGCAAAAGAAGAGTCGGCTCTTGTTTTGCTATCGCCCTCGATAGTTGAAGATGTTACATTAAATTTGAGAAACAATCCTATCGAACGTACTACCGTCTCTAAATATCCATTTATCTAATCCAAACATCGTATGCTCCTCTAATACTTAAAAACAAGTCGCCAATTATACCCACACAAAAGAAAATAAAATAATAACTCGCAATCGTGATTTCCTTATTAAACAGCTCTTTAAATGCCTGAATGAACAAATTGTTAAACTTAAACCAACTTAATATCCAACCGATTACTAGAAAACTAACAATCATCATTTCGTTTCCTCCTCTCAAAAAAGATGAGTGTCGTGTCTTCCTATTTAGAAGGACACCACTCGTCCAAGATCGTGCGAGTGGATGGGAAAGTTATATTTCCTTATCCATCAAAAAACCAACAAATATGTTTTCTGTCAGTTCCATGTCTTAATTCCTAAAGACCATTGTTATAAACTAAATACCAACCATTTGAAAAAACAGTGATATGAAGATAAACGACCTCACTCAACTATCATTTTCCATAAAAAGCCTCTTCAAGTATTCTGCCCCTTTAGTTTAAGAATTTCAACTAAAATAGCGTTAATCCTTGGTGGATCAACGCGCTCCCTTCGTGAAATAAGAACTTCACTACCAATCTGGTCCATCATTGCTACCACTGACTATGAGATTAAATGCATTGGAATCCAGATTGGTCTTTTCAACGGATTCATAGAAAATTGATGTTACCTCTTCTTGTACGGATTCAGTTACTTCCTTATTTTCTAAGATATATTTCACCCGAATGTCCTCTTTTGAATAAATTGCAAGCAACATATGAAATGTATAGCCTTTTTCTTCTAATTTCTTGTTTACTTGTTCAAAAAAGCCATGCTCTTGATAAAGTAGCGTTTGAATTTCCTCTACTTCTTTTAATTTCCTTTCGTTTTCCGCTTGTATTTCAGGACTTAATGAATGGGGGCCTTCAAATGTTGCTTCTTTTGTTGCGGAGTTATTGATCAATAGAAAGGTAACAACACACGAAATGACAATGGTTCCGATTAAAGTGATTTTACCCGTTTTTATTCTATACACTCCCTTTTTCACTATAAATATATGACAGTGTAAAAGGGCTTAAACCACGTCAGTTATTGATTGAACTAGCCTGCGCCGTTAGTACAAGTAGTGCCTGCTCTAATTGAACACTCGCATCCCGATAGTCAAAAATTTTCTCTATAAAACACAATCATATGTTCTTCATTCCGACAAAAACCTAAAGAAGAATACAATTTTTCGGCTGATGACTTTGTAAAAACATGCAATTTCGAGCGGTCTTTCCGTGCGCAATTTCTTTTGACACAGTTTGCTCCTGCGTTGATCATATTAAGAAACTGTCATCCTAATCGCGTACGAAAAAATTCTGTATTATCTTGTTTTTTATTAGAGCCTCGACGATTTCTGTTGTAAACTGCATCATAGGGAAGACCACTTTTTTAGAATTGGTTGTGGTGACTTAATTCTACCAAGAAAAGGTCTTCTTTTTTTGTCGCCTTATTCATTTACACAAAATTTTTTTTTACTCTACTTTTTCGGAGTGTAAAAACGACAAAAGATGGTGACTTATCATTGAGTCACCATCTTTTGTAGTATATTAAAATAATCAGAACCTACTTAATCTGTATTGAAATCCGTTTTAAATGGCTTTTCTTCATATTTTGAAACATCGTATTGCCCAATTACTTGATAACTACTGGACGCTTCATCGTTTGGTTTGAATTTATTGAAATCAACTACATCTAATGCATCTTTCATCATATTCAATAAATATTGTGGTTCTGGAGTTTCTTCTACTGCGGCAAGGACTAAGGCGTTTCGTAAATATCCTGCGTGTTGTGAGAGCAATTGAGCGTTAAAATCTAGACTACTTGCTTCAGCAAAAAGCTTCATGAAAATGGAAACTGCTCGTGTATTTCCTTCTCGGTACGGATGAACCCGCCAAAGTTTAATCATAAATGTTGAAAAATCCTCTACCAGACGAGGATTAGAATAGTTCCATTGTCTGGATCTAGACCAACTGAAAACAGTTTTTAAATCAGAAATAATTTGATCTTTACCGCTATACACAACAGATAATCCATTTAAAACACGTTCACTTTTAGAAATATTGACTGTGCGGAATTCCCCTGCCCATGAATATAGCTCATGAAAAAGAAAGTGATGAATCAATTGTAGGCTTTCATATTTTTGAAAATCAATCTCATGGGTGATAGAAGAAATATCTACAATTCCCGCGATCAACAGCTGTGCTTCAACGTCAATTAATTGTTGTTCATTGCGAATATTTAATTTGTTGATTAAGATGTCTGTATTAGCATAAGTATATGGGTCCATAAGTTACTGTGAAGCCCTTGTATATTTTTCAACAATCGCTTGTTTTAATTGGCTGGATGAAACTTGGCCGTTTTCATATTGCTTTAAGAGGTTTTGTGTAAATGCACTCGGTTTTCCACCGTCAATGGCAGCCATACCCACTGCAAATTGTACTTGCTTTTGACGTTCTAGACGTGAGTTTTCTTTCATATATAACACCCCTCGTTTATTGATATATCTATTATATCAGCTTTTGCGTATCAGGAGATAGTGAGGTCTCTTCATAGACATACATGATGAAATCCTTCCCCCGGTGATTCGTTCTCACATTCAAAGTTCGCTGTCTATGCAAAAGTTAGACCCTTAGCGAGCCACGAAAGCCCCAATCAATTGGTCAAATCGATAGAGTTCATTGTTTCTATACCATCTCATCCATGAATTAATTTATGATCTATTTTTAATCCCATATTTCATCGTGATTTGTTCATTTGTTAACTCACCTGTAATTTTCGCCTTTACTACTGCCCTTTTAATATCCGCTGCATCATTTGTTTTGCCCATGCAAAAACACCTTCGATTTTTATGTACGTATTTTCAACGTACGCCAATTAGAGATGTTTTATGGTATCTTATAAAATTAGGTTCGTCCAAGATGCTATTTTTACCAGACAGGTCTTAATCTAACTGATAATTTACCTTCATTTTCTTTATAAACAAATGTTGATAAATCTTCTTTTAACATTTGCATGCGTTCGGTGCCAATGTATTCCACCCAACGTGCCTCAATCTCAGTTAGTATCTTCTCTTTTGCTTTTACTACTAACCATCCACGTTCGGTCAAAACAATAATTTTCCCTCTCTTATCAGTGGGATGGGCTTTGCGCATGACATAACCACTTTTCTCAAGATAATCCACCATATTACTCACAGCTTGCTTTGTAATTCCTAAATATTCGGCTAGTTCGATTCCTGTTGCTCCATGGGGCGTGATGCATTTAAACATAAAACCATGTACAGGTCGAATATCCTCAAATCCCAATTTACTCAATCTGTCATGTAGTTCATTAATCGATGTACTAAAAGATAAAGACAAAAGTGTTGTAAGATCCAACTCATTATCTACTTTATTATTCATATTTACCTCCGTCGTATATAGTCAACTTAGTTGACTATATGATAAATCTATTGTACTATGCGTAAAGTAGTCAATCAAGTTGACTATATTTCTTGTGATTTTAAAAAAGCAGCTTCGATAAAACGAAGTTCAATTTGGAGGTTTCAATATGAATCACATTGTTAAAATAAGAGCAAGCGCATTTATTCCAATGGCTTGGACTGAACCAAAAAAAGATACTCAAACAGGAAACCTGATTCAATTCGAAGGTGACTCACGTGAATTTACACCCTATGCTGTCAACGCTATGCGTTCTAGAATTGAACAAGAAGTCGTTGTAGATTTTTATAAAAAAGAAATTTTCACATATGCAAATACGGGCATCACAACAGAAAGAATCACAACTCCAGATGGGTCTGTTACTAAAAGAACAGGACAAGCTAGTACGGAACGTGTTTTGTGCACGGATATTGTATGGGGCGAGGATGACGTCACGTTTCAAATGAGTGCGAGTGCGAGCAACCCACTAAATGTATATGCACCTCCCGCTGATTATCTATTAACTGTACATGTCAAAAAAGATGGTACTGGCGCTATTCACGGTGCACATGACGGATTCCCTTGTTATGAAATTTATAAGCAAGTAAATTTTGGGCCGTTTGAAGAAATTCATACACATGACTTTAGAAAAACTGGTGATACACCTGAAGCTCTAGGTGGAGATATGGAGTATAGTTTTAATAAAATATTGTAAAGACAATAAGAAATCAAAATACCACAACATAAGAGTTAGCAACAGGAGGAAAAAAGAATGACAACAGTTTTATTTGTAAAAGCAAACAATCGCCCCGCCGAACAATCGGTAAGTGTGAAATTATATGAGGCCTTTTTAGCAAGCTATAAAGAATCTCATCCAGATGATACAGTGGTAGAACTGGATTTATACAATGAAGAATTGCCCTATGTAGGAGTAGATATGATTAACGGGACATTTAAGGCTAGTAGAGGATTGGATTTAACAGCAGAAGAAGCAAAAACAGTCGCAGTTGCTGATAAATATTTAGACCAGTTCCTTGCTGCTGATAAAGTTGTGTTTGGTTTCCCATTATGGAATTTAACAATCCCAGCGATACTACACACATATATTGATTATTTAAACCGAGCAGGTAAAACATTTAAATATACGCCAGAAGGTCCAGTAGGTCTTATTGGAAATAAGAAAATTGCATTATTAAATGCAAGTGGCGGTGTATATTCTGAAGGACCAAAAGCTGAAGTAGAAATGGCTGTTAAATATGTGGCAAGTATGATGAGTTTCTTCGGCGTAAATGATATGGAGAAAATAGTGATTGAAGGTCACAATCAATTCCCAGATAAAACAGAAGAAATTATTTCGGCAGGGCTTGAAAAGGCTGTTAAAGTAGCAAGTACGTTCTAAATTAACAAAACATTTCACACCTAAATACAGCAGTGCCAACACTTTTATAGCGTTGGCACTGCTGTATTTTCGCATATCTCGCTCCTGTATGGTTAAAACTCAATAAAAGCGTGCTTTTCATTCTCATCTTATTGAACCTGTACCGATAGTTGAAGCATGAAATGAAATCCTTCCCCTGGTGATTCGTTCTCACATTCAAAATTAGGTGTCTATGTAAAATTTAGACCCTTAGCGCGCCACGAAAGCCCCTTGCAGCATAGTAGGAGTCTGCTCCATTGTGATATACAAAGACCGTGTCGTAGCGACGATCACAAAAGAGGGCCCCGCTGAGTTTTCTAATATTAGCCGGTGTTTGCACCCAGCTCGACGTTTTCAGATCGAAAGTTCCAAGTTGCTGCAGCTCCCGGTATTGTTCTTCCGTTAAAAGTTCAATCCCCATAGCTGTTGCCATATCAATCGCGTTATTTTCTGGTTTGTTTTTTTTCCTTGACTCCAGTGCTTCACGGTCGTAACAAACACTTCTGCGATCTTTCGGACTTTCTGCTGAACAATCATAAAAAATGTATTCGCCCGTCTTTTTGTTATAGTCCACAACATCCGGTTCACCGCCAGTTCCTTCCATTTCATTGAGCGACCACAGTTTTTCAGTATTCCCTTCCAGCTTAGCTTGTACCGCAGCCCATTCAAGCTCTTCATGGCGGTTCATATTTTTCTCAAAACGGGCTTTCAGAGTGCTGAGTAGTTCCTCACGTTGTTCTGGTAACAACTCCTTATTACTCTTTGTCATATTCGTTTCCCCCTATTATTTTTACTCCTATTGGTTTAAGGACTAAACTGCATCGTTAGTACCAGAAGCGATGACTCTAAATGAACAATCGCCACCGCTAGTTGAATAAAAACAGTTATAATATTATACCCTCAAAATTTCCAATCATTACTTGTTTCTCATTCTGATTTGTACATATGAAAGATGACACAATAGCTATTCTATTATTATCTTGCTTTTCATACTTCTCGATTGTTACTTTACATAGGATTTTATCTCCTGTGAAAACTGGTCTCAAAAACTCAAAGTTCATAGTACGAGCCAGTACATTGTTATCTCTGTCAACAACCTTGTATGACAAGTCTCTCCTGATCATCAGCAGTAGTATGGTGAATGCCTTCATCCCCCACTTTTATGGTATTCACATGTAACAATTCCTCTTAAAATTATTTACCTATAGTATATTATTGCAGGTTTATCTAAGTTTCTAACAAATCTGTTCCTTATTGAACTATCCTACTGATTATATACAATATCAGCAAAAAATATTGATGTGTTGCACTCTTTATCATTGTTTACAAGTATACGGTGATAACTATAAATACTTACTGTAGAAAATGCGTCTACAAAAATACAAAACTGCCCCATTAGTAGAAATTGAAAAAGGCTGTCGCAACAGCAGTCCTGTACCCCTCCCAACCTCCAGCTTGTTGTTCGGTTTCTTCATAAAGTTTTTTCTCAAGACTAATAAAAGCGTCAGAGATATATCCATACGCTTTACCCCACGCTTCAATAATTTCATCTGTCGCAGCTTCACCAAGGACATCTCTTACTGCTTGAAGTAAAGTTTCACCTACAACTGGATATTGTTCAGATTTTATTCCGATGGCACGATGTTTCTGAGAAATTCTTTCAATAACTGGTTTATTAGCCTCCAGATTTGTAATATATTCTCCAGCGGCATAAACGGCATATCCCAAGGCTTCCTATTGGATACCTCTTTTTTGATTCGTTTGATTGAAGACGTTAAGTAAGTCCGGCGCTTTTTCAAATAATAATTCGTAAAATCTTTTTCCTATTTCTTTACTGTGGTCTTTTAAAACAGGGGCGGTTGATTGTACGATATTAATGGTTTTTTCATCAAGCATATTAACATATCCCTCCATATAAATGATTTAACACATTCTATTACTTTGCCCAAATAAATCCACCCATATTCAGTAAGATCTTAGCTACAAGTTAAAGCCTCACTAATGGGAGAAAAGCCCTCACAAACATTGATTTGTGAGGGCTTTTCATTTCACTTGTTGGATTGTAAAAAAGTTTGATTATTTTAGAAATCCTTGTTGCACTAAAGGGGCCGGTTAGTAAAAAAACGTCTCTACATTTGCTTTTATCCCATTAGACTCATAAATCCAATTGTTAAAATTATTGACACAATAGAAATTAGGCACACAAATACAAATTGTTTAAAAGAAATCTTATTTAATTTACCATAGTGGTTTTATACAAGTTTGGTCGGTAGTGTAGTAGAACTTGTTCAACTAAACTGCATCGTCAGTTCAATAAGAAAAAGCCACCATTAAAGGCAGCCTCTTGCTGAACTAATGCACTCGTAAGTTCAATTAGGATTACTTGGAATTTATGTAATAGATAAGATGGTCAGTCCACTCTTCATATTCATATATAAACCCTTTACGAACACATTCAAATTCCATACCCACACTCTCTGCTAAATTTATTGAAGGTGCATTATCAACGTTTATATGCGCTTCAATCCGGTGAAACTGCAAGTCCTTAAAAGCAATATGGAGTGCTCCTATTACCGCTTCTTTTCCGTACCCTTTTCTCCAGTACTGATTATGAATTGTGTATCCAATTCTACCCCATTGAAAATTTTCTCTTGCTAATGTGGAGAAGTCTACCATTCCCAAATGTTTGCCATCATTTTTCCGAAAAATACCGAATACGTTAGCTGTATCACTTAACGCTAACATCTGGTGTTTCTTCACCAAATTATGAAACCATTCCTTAGTACATTCACTCATATCAATTTTACCTATATCGTGTCTATGCTGAGAAGGAAATCTATTTTTAAACTCGCTAAGCCAATTTTGATAATCATCATTTTTTAATGGTCTTATTACTAATCTTTCTGTTTCTGAAAAAAAATCAAATGTTATTTCCTTCTTCATCAATGTGATATCTTCCCTTCTTTAACCCTTTTCTAGAACTACTTGTATTACCTAAATGATTAAATGTATTAGCCATAAGACATCGCACTTTTCTTTTTCTTGGCAATATCAAATCAACTACTAGATGTTCGCGATTATATTATTTGATAAATCTACTACCATTTTTTGTACAAAAACCGCCGTACCTGTTATTGCTATCTGTAATTTTTGTACATTGTTAACGTGGACAATGACGCGTCCATCTTTCTGCATTTCTTGTCCTTGTTCCACAACAAGTGAATATTTTGTTTTCTTATTGGGTTCCACATACGTTGCATAATATGCACCCATTACTCCTGAACCAGTCCCTGTGACAGCATCCTCAATTGTCCCTGAAAAGGGTGATGAAAAATGGCGAGCATGCATATTTGCATCAGGTGAAAATGCAGCATGCAAACTAAATGGATGTACTGAAGACTTTGGCATTTCTTTTAATATTTTGGGAAAATCCTGATTACTAGGTTTCATTCGCTCGAAGGCATCTAAATTAGAAATAGGAATACATAATGTCCAAGTTCCTGTGCTGCCGTAAACAATTGGGAATTCGGGATCAATATCGTTTTCTTGTATACCAATTGACTTAGCTAACGCTGCTTTAGAACCATGAAAAGGAATAAACAGAGGCTCAGCATGCTCCATTCGGATTTGATAGCTTCCATCCCTTTTTGTGACACCTATAGATAAAATGCCAGCGAGCGTTTCAATTTGGTATATTTCTTTTTCAATGAGCTTGTTATTTTCCAATAATGCTACGATGCTAGCCATTGTTGCATGTCCACATAAAGGCATTTCATGTCCTGGCGTAAAATAACGAATTCGAAAATCGGCAATTTCTGATTTCACTGGAAATGCACACTCATTAAATCCGACTTTTTCTGCAATCTGTTGCATCATTTCCCCAGTTAATAAATCTGCATTTAACACAATCCCAGCCGGGTTGCCTTTACCTGGTACTTTTGTAAATGCATCATAGTGATAAACCTCAACTTTATTCATTAGATAAACACTACCTTCTAAAGTAATTTTTACTGCTCCTTTAGTTGAACAAGAAAAAAAGAGCCATCTATGTAGCTCATTTATCTTTTACTTATGCACTCCGTTAGTGAAAGAAGATTTATTCTGATAAAGCTCTTATTTTTTATACTTTAAGTAAAACTTTCCCTTTATAATTACGACTTTCAATTAATTTATGTGCTTCAGCTGCATCTCTTAAATTAAATACTTGTGCTATCGGAAGCGAAATTTGTTTTGATTCAAAAAGTTCTATCACTTTTTCTGCAACTGGTGCCAATCGAACTGGATTATGCTTTCTCGTTGTACCTAAGCTAAAACCCTTAATATTTCTACAGCTACTATGAACATCACTTGTTTTAAATATGCCTGCTTGTCCACTACTATTACCAAATTGTACGAGTGTCCCATATAATGCTAAGCAATCTAAACTCATGCTTGTTACATCGCCAGCAACTGAATCAAAGATAATATTTGCACCTTGATTATTTGTTTGCTTTAGGACTTCCTCTAAAAATGCTTCATAAGTGCAAACAACGTCAGCACCTAATTTTTTCACATAATTTACTTTATCCACACTACCTACAGTTCCAATAATTTTTTGAACTCCAGTTAATTTAGCTAATTGTACGAGCATCGAACCAACTCCGCCAGCAGCACTATGTACAACAATAGTATCGTTTTTTTGTATTTGTCCAATTTCATGTAAGAGCATATACGATAAGATTGATACAGTTGGCATTGCTGCAGCCTGTTCAAATGAAAGACTTTCTGGAATTTTAAAAACTAGTTTTTCGTGTGCAATAACATATTCTGCATATGAACCATCTTTAGGAAAAGCAATCACACGATCTCCTATTGAAAAAGGCGAATTGGTAGCAGTTTCTACAATTGTCCCTGCGGCATCCAAACCCAATATTAACGGGAAATTCCCTTTTCCTTTATTACCAATACGTGTTTTAATATCAGCATAATTCACACTCGTAAATGCTACTTTAATTAAACATTCTCCATCTCCTATTTTCGGTATTTCAACATCTGAGTACGAAAGTACACTTGCATCGCCAAATTTATTTTGGATTATAGCTTTCATTATTAATCCCCCCTCTTTTTATATACTTATATATCCAATTTTACCAATTATTATAGATAAGAGAAATCGAATAATTTTATGAAATTTTCTTATTTATTTCTTATAACACTAACCGGCACCGTTAGTTTAAGAATTCCAACTAATTTAGCGTTAAACCCTTGGTGGATCAACGTGCTCCGTTAGTGAAATAAGAACTTCATTACCAATCTGGCCCTTCATTACTACCACCGACTTTAAGATTATATGAATTGGAATCCAGATTGGTATTTTCAACTAATTCATAGAAAATTGTTTTTACCTCTTCTTGTGCGGATTCAGTAACATCTTTATTTGCTAAGATATATTTCACCCGAATGTCATCTTTTGAATAAATTGCAAGCAACATATGAAATACATAGCCTTTTTCTTTCAATTTCTTGTTTACTTGTTCAAAAAAGCCATTCTCTTGATAAAGTAGCATTTGAATTTCCTCTACTTCTTTTCTCTTCTTTTCGTTTTCCGCTTGTATTTCAGGACTTATTGAATGGGGGGCTTCAGATGTTTCTTCTTTTGTTGAGGAGTTATTGATAAATAGAAAGGTAACAACGAATGAAATACCAATGGTTCCGATTAAAGTGATTTTACCCTTTTTTATTCTGTACACTTCCTTTCTTACTTAAAATATATGACTGTGTAAAAGGGCTTAAACCCACTTCAGTTATTGCACTAAACTGCGCATTTAACACAAGAAGCGCTTGCTCTAATTGAGCAAGCGCTTCCCGATCGTCAAAAAATTTTCTCTATAAAAACAAAACCATATGTTCTTCATCCCAATATTGTTCATTTAATTTTAACGCTTTTTCTTCTAAGCCATACCGACAAAAACCTAGAGAAGAATACAATTTTTCGGCTGTATGGTTGTTTGATACCACCGTTAAGTGAAGTTGTTCGAGTTCAAGTGATTTAGCCTTTTCGATAAGGTGTCGCATGAGTGTTTTTCCGATGCTTGATCCTCGATGATTTTGTGACACATACATAGCTAAAATATTTGCCTTATGTCTAATTTTCAAAGGTTTTTCTACTTGTAATGTCCCTACACCGATTAGTTCTTCCCCATTAAATACCCCGTATGTATAGCGACTTTCACTTTGAAGTGTTTGGGCGTATTTATTAATTGGATTCTCTTGATGTAACTCCTCTTCATACGTCATTAGAAACGCTTCCGGACTCTGTTTTAAGGCTTGTACTCTTAATTCCCAATAAGATTCTGCATCAGATGCCGTTAATAATCTAATGTTCATTGTAACACTTCCCTATTTTCAGTTTATATTCAAACGTGATGACACTGGCATAGATCATTATACGAAAACATGACCGCATATAAAAATCAAAAAGCCACAGCATTAAATGAGCTCGTGGCTTTCTCTTATACCAAAATTTTATTCAACTTCATCGTTTTTATTAACCCCTACAGAAAGTGTCCCACTGAATGTAGCAGCTTACCCACTTCCAGATGCTACAGCACTCTTTAATTTTAGATTGCCTCTATACTGTACTCTTCATAATAACGAGTCTCTGGTATGCTGCTGATACTTGGGTATTGCGCTGGAATTGCTTTGTCTTGATAAAGATCGAAACCATATGGAGTAATTATGTTGTTTATGGCAGCACTTGTTAGGCGAACAATGTTTATTCGCTCTCCCGTCTGCATTGTATAAGGCTTTCTTTATCCGAAATACCTTTTCCGATCGTAACTTGAGTTATTTTAACACCATTTTCGGGCGTATCGGTGAGCGTGATATGGATTCTATCATAAGGAGCGTCACCATGATGTGCACTATAATTTAACGCACTAGCATGAACGATATGTCTTCTTGTATCGCCATTTTTTCTTTCAACTTTATCTATTTTGGGGCACATGATAAAATCTGCGTACGTTTCGTCGAGGTAGGAAAAATATCGGGTATATAACGTTTCTTCCAGCAACTCATCTTTTGGTGCGCCAACACTTTCATATTTCCAGCCTACTAAGAGCCAATCATACAGCGCTAATGATTTCAATCGAACCTTTTTATTATTGCGGGTATATAGTACCTCACCATCTGCTATCGTGCAGGTTTTTACTTGGTTTTCGGCCACACAATTATAGGCAGGTTCAATAACCGCAACGTCCCCATTTTTCATTTTTAGTTTCATTATCGAGACGACGGGCGTTTTAGTTAACTCTAGCTCAATTGCTTCTTCGGAAGGACTTGCTGTATTTAGCCAGTTCACAACCTTATTAATGATTACTTCCTCATACCCATCATTTTCCTTAAACGAACGAGTTTCTCCGTTTAAACGGTATACTTGGACATATAAAACATCCTCTTTTTTTAATTTTGGTTGACTATTCGCCTTTACTAATTGTATTGAGGAAAATAATCCAACAATGACCATGACTAGTATGACTACCTTTCTCAAGCATGACCGCCACCTCTAGATGTGTATTTTGTAGGTATCTTCCCCTTATAATAAAAATAAATACTTAAAGAACTAAAAAGAACGTCATTCAATAGCCTTTCTTCTTGAACTATCTTGCTGCTTTAGTTCAGTTAGTTTGACCTAAAAAAGCGTTAATCCTTGGTGGATCAACGCGCTGGAACATTGCAGATTACTTCGCGATGCGAGGCTACTATTAACATCTTACATACTTGCGTTTAAAACCAATTCTTCCTTTCTCCACATCTTTTATAATACTTTCGTAAGCATTTAGGAAACCGCTTTTTTTCTTGTCCCGTTTGACTTCTACTGGACCTAATGCCTTTGCGGTCTCGACTGCCTTTTCATGGAGCGGCAAATAGGAAAGCCCCACCGTGTATAGAAAATTATTCATAGCGGATTTCGTTCGTTCTGGTGAATCGTGAATTGTATTTTTCACAAGATCCAGCATAGTGGAAATCTTGCTTTCTGCAAATTCAACGTCTTGTCGATTTCCTAAAAGCCAACAGTAGCAACTCCAGCCCGCTGACATTCTCAGCTCTTCACCGCTTGCGATCCATTTATCCGCAACTTCTTGTGCAATATCGGACTCGGATAAAGTTACGGCCACTACAAAATTGGACAGCATATAAAAATACGCTGCATCCATCCAACGATCAAAATCTGATTCCGTCATGGCTTTTGGATCTGCAATAATGCCTGCGAAGTACATTGCGTCGTAGTTCCCTGTGGCATAAAGCGCTTCAGCTAAAGGTTGATTGATTTTTATTTTCTTGGCGATTGGCTTCATAGCGCCCGTACCCACGCCCCAAAGCGGCTCATGCGCACCATTGGATATGTATATTTTTTTCGTTCGTTCCTTGCCAAGAGCTTCAAGTTCCTGCATAACCATTTCTACATTCATCGTATAGCACTTCCTTTTTTCGAGTGTTTTCCCGCAAATATTTTGCCCATCCATTCCACCTCCATTATCCTATAAGCAACTACACTTTGTCACCAAAACGACCGTCTATGGGCAGTAGTGAAGAATACAGTGAGGCACAAATTCAAGAAAAATTAGACTACCAGAAGCCAAAAGAATTTGGTCATCAAGTAGCCTAAAATAGTTGTTTTATGTGTGTCTCAAATCGTTATGTCAATTCAACTCGTACAGGGGTTTCTTTTTTACGCAACGCTTACTATATCCACTAGTAGCTCATAACCAAAATAAAGTGACAGCATACATAGCACCGCAAAGATGACCTTTTCGACTTTGCCACCTGTTTTAACTGTAAGTGGGAAACGCACCGCTATTTTTATAGGGAAAAATAACTTAACGCCCTTTTTGGTCCCCATATCGAGGATAAAATGACTGGCCATCCCAAGTAAAATCCCTATCGTTAATGACTTAAAAGGTACAAAAGCATCCATAAGTATCGCCATCAAAAATAAAAATAGCAAACTATGTGTAAAAGACCGATGCCCAAATAGCTTATTGACGATTTTTGAACTGATGGGAAACATCCGTCCAATTTTACTACCACCGTGGCATATATCCGGCAGCAATGCACCGACAACACCTGCCCCTAGTAATACGAGAGGGCTCTCGTTGGAAATTTGCGCAAAAGCAAGACTCGCTGTGATGCCTCCTACGATGTGTGTATTCCCTAGCATAGTCCCAAATTCTCCTTGCGTGTTGTTAAATTCTACTCTCCAAATTTAACACACTTCACTCAAAAAGAGAACACACATTCCAAACATACGTTCACTTCACAGTTAGATTCACATACAAGTTGCCGTACTTACGCAAGGACTAAAGACGAAACGAGCTCCTATGTGATATCAAATAAAAAACGCCATTTTGAATAAACATTAATCAAAATGGCGTTCATCTAGCTAACGATAAACTGAAAATCTGGTTTATCAAACTGCTACTGAATCATGTAACTTCACCTGGATAGGAAGGTTCAATTATTTGGACAACGCGATCATCGAAAATTTCTTTGGCTTATTAAAATCCGAACTCCTCTACCTACAAGAATTTGAATCCATGGCGCATTTTGAACAGGAGCTCAAACACTACATTCACTATTGCAAACCCAAACGAATGAAGGAAAAATTAAAAGACCTAAGCCCGGTGGAATACCGAACTCAGGTCTTAGAAGCTACTTAACTGAATATGTCTAACTTTCTAGGGTCAGATCAAAATCTAACCAGTTTTTTCATTATGAATTATTCGTTGTTTTTTCAAAGTCACATAACTCGATCCATCTTACAATAGACAGAATCACTTCCTGGAATGCTAAGCCGTTGGGTGTTAACTCGTATTCTACTTTTTTTATTGATGAATCAAGGAATTTTTTATTGATTAAGCCTGCATCTACAAGCTCATTTAAGCGCTCTGTTAGTAAACGATCCGAAATTCCAGGGATGGTCGCGTGAATTTCGTGATACCTTTTTGGCCCTGGTACTAATGTATAAATAATCATGCCCATCCAGCGCTTCCCGATAAATTCAATCGCTTGATGATAGCTGCTACAGATATGTGTGCAATTCGATTGAGTCATATCCTAACCTCCCGCCTGTGAATTCATTTTCCTCTATTGTAACATATCCGATTTTTTATTTGACGCACAAACTTACTAATGGTAAGATTCGATTTATAAACTTACCTTTAGTAAGGTATAAGGAGGAAAAAACCATGTCAACAGCAACTCAAGATTTATATACAATTATGCACGAAAGAAAATCCGTTCGTAAATACGATCCTACTTTTAAAATGACTCAAGCAGAACTTGAAGAAATCCTTACAGAAGCAACAAGTGCACCCTCTTCAAGTAACCTACAACCTTGGAGATTCCTTGTGATTCAAGATGACGCGACAAAAAAAGAACTTCGTGCGATCGCGAACAATCAAGAACAAATTGAAACATCTTCAGCCGTTATTGCCGTTATTGGTGATGCTGAAATGTATAAAAACGTAGAAAAAATCTACACACAAAATGTAGTTGAAGGTCATATGGGGGAAGAACAGAAAAATATTATGGTTAGCAATACGAACCATATGTACCCTCACGCTCCATTAGAAGTTAGACAGAACATCGCCTCTTTTGACGCGGGTCTCATTTCAATGCAACTTCTGCTGATTGCCAAAGAAAAAGGCTTTGATACAGTAACAATGGGCGGATTTGATAAAGTGAAATTTACTGAGCGATTCGCATTACCTGAGAATCAATTCCCGATCGTACTCATCGCGATTGGTAAAGCAGCTTCACCAGCATTTGGCTCATCTCGTCTACCATTAGAAGACATTGCTCGTTTTATCTAAATCGTAAGCACATACAAAAGCCCTCACAAACGTTGATTTGTGAGGGTTTTCCGCTTCATTTATTGGATTGTAAGGAAAGTTGATTATCTTTGAAAACCTTGTTGCTCCAAAGCACCTGTTCGTTGAGTAAAAAAAAGCATCTCTCTTTTACTTAATAAATACTTCAGTTACCCAACCAAAATAAAGATTTATACCATTTAATTTTATTGGACCAACAATTTCATCCTGCTTAGGGGATAAGTGAAAAAGTTTGACAAACTCAGTAAAATCCTCAAACCACTTTGCTGTCTCACTAAAAGAATGAACAAGCATAAGTGAATTATTAGCATTTACTTTCCTAGCTTCAAGTAGTGCGGATGCAGCCCTATGTAATAACTGATATCTTATATTTTTTACTGAATCCTCATCTAACCCTAGTAATTTAAGTAAATACTCCAATCTTTTTCTTTTACCGTCACTCGGGTTGTCACCTAACCAGGACTCCACAGTTTCTCCAAAGGGTTCTGATACTTTTCCTTCTACCATAATCGTTAAAAGCTCGTTACTTGCCTTTGCAAGTACATAAAGATCATTTTGTGAACTTGCGTTTCCTCCAGGTAAAGCAACCTTGTATTCGGGAAATCCATACAATACTTCTACATCGTTAAACAATGTTAACTTACTCTTTTTAAATACTTTGTCAACACAATTTGGTAAATTGCTAGCGTTTTCCCAACAATCCGCTAATTCAAAAGCAGAATAGCCTTTTTTCCACTGTTTCTCAGGGTTTGAAAGGAAATCTCTCCATGATATTGCTCCTTCTGACGGTACAAAGAATCTGCCCATTCTCCCACTCCTTCATCAAGATTATTTTCCCTATACATAAAGTCACCTTCACTATAAATAAATTTTACCATAAAAAACCATTCCTTGATTGAACTACCTTGCACCATTAGTTCAATAAGAAAAACGACTTGACTCTACATCGCTAGGTAGAATTCAGTCAAATTTTCAATGCTTACTTTAAGGAGTGAATCTTTAATTAAAGCACCCCGTTTGTTTATTTAGCTTGATAGGTTATTCATTGGAAAGATCATCAATCGCTTGAACAGCTAGTTCCAGCGCTTTAATTCTTCTTTCTAAAAGCGTTCTTTGGGGACTACCAGCCTTTGACTTAGCATAAATATTCTCAATTGATGGAAATAAACCAGTAAGAACATTGCGAGCTTCTGCTAATTCTTCATGGGTGTGATGACGGGGTCTTTGATTCCAGACGTTTTCTAGCATGGCTAAGCCGATGCAAACAGCTTTGAGTCGTTTCTTTACTAAGGTAGTATTTGCGCCTTTCTCAGTCATCTGGGATAAGGCATTTTCGAGTTTACTGATTGTCGATTGGAAAGATTTTATTGATTCCAATTGATCTACATTTGATACGTTCTCCATAATAAGTACTATCCTATCTTCGTTTCTGAATTATGTTGTTCGATATTTGATAAAATCGTTAAGAAGCTGATTTCATTCGCAATATTTTAACATAAATACCCAACTCTTTTTGATTGGGATTCTCAACCATCTGGCTCATTTTTGACACAAGTTAAATATTATTCTTCCGCTAATGTGCTCGTTAGTCCAATAAGAAAAAGCTACCCCTTAAAGGCAGCCGATTGTTTAACTAAAGAACTACACTATATTGAACACTCAAATACAAGAAATGAACTTCCTTCTCCATATCCATTAATAACTTCATGGAGAACAATTTTATCAAATCCATTAGTCTTAAGAATTTTTTTAAATTCACCTGATTCATAAAGACGAATAGGGAAATCCATTATTTCTGTTTTCTCTATTTGCCCGCTTTTAACTAATTGATATTTCAATTTTGTATTTAACATCTTACTTGCTTGGTCATAATTGACTTTCTTGTATTCAACAATCTCGTTGTTATCAAGGTAATGTCTATTCGTTTCAATCCAATCAGAAATATCGTTAACTGTACCTGTGTCTGTCATAACAGTTAATAGTAATTTCCCATCTTCTTTTAAAATAGTTTTCATGTTAGCAAGACTATCTTTCGCTAATTCATCTGGCAATAGTGAAAAAGAACCGAATGGTATCATAATTAAATCATAATTTTTGTCGCCTTTAAATTCTTCTATTTTCCCATAAGAAACATCAGGTTTAAGGTTTAATTTCTGACCTTTTAGTTTACATACTCGCAGCATTTCTTCTGAAATATCAAATCCCTTAATATCGATTCCTTTTTGCATAAAAGGAATCAGCATTCTACCGTTTCCACACATAGGTTCTAACACTTTCATCTTTTTGTCTTTTACAAAAGATAAAAAAACTCAAGTTCTTTCCCTTCTACAAAATTGGACTAACATAATTTTATAAGACAACACAAAACACCTCTGATTCGGGTACGTTGAAAATACGTACACCTAATCAGAGGTGTTTTAGCATGGGCAAACAAATGATTCAGCGGATAGTAAATGAGCAGTAGTAAAAGCGCGAATGACAGGTGCAGTTAACAACAGAAGAAATGATTCACTACAGCTCTTAGCCACGAACCTGTTCAGGTGACGATCCCATATTTAAGATTATATTAAAGCAAGTCCCTTTATTTTCATTATCGATCACCGTAATCGACCCGTTATGCTTTTTGATAATGCTGTCAACCGTTGCAAGACCAAGGCCTATACCACCCATTTGACGGGAGCGTGATTTGTCAACACGATAAAAAGGTTCAAATATATTCTTTTTTTCTTTTTCGGCAATCCCGATGCCTGTATCTTTAATTTTGATTGAAACCTGTTCCTTACTCAATCTATTTACAACCACCTCAACTGCCCCACCATCAATATTGTACTTAATGCCGTTTTCGACAAGGTTGTAAAAAGCACGATACAATAAGTCCGTGTTCCCCAAAACAACGCTATTATCACACGCTAAAGCCAGCGAAACCTGCTTATCTTTAGCGATGTGAGAAAGCTCTGCAATAATATCCTCGAAAATATCCTTTACGCAAATGCTGCTTTGCTCAAGATTATCATCCATATTCGTCATATCTAAAAGGCTAGCGACGAGCCCTCTCAAGCGCTTCGTCTGCTTTTCAATCACCGCAATAAGCGCATCATATTCCTCGTTTGTATGGTTTTTTTTCTTCTTAAATACATCCACCTTTGTTTGTAACACAGCAAGAGGTGTTCGAAGCTCGTGGGCAGCACTGGCGGAGAATCTTTGTTGCATCATAAACGAATTAGCCAGCTGATCCGTCATTGCATTAAATGTGACCGTAAGCTCTGCTATTTCATCCTTTGAAGGCGGTACGGATAAGGTTTCAGCTAAATTTTGCACATTCATGTTTTTTACTTGTCCGTTTAGCGTGTGAAGCGGTTTTAATGCCTTGCCCGAGAGATAGTAGGTTAGAAATCCCCCGCTCACAATGACTAACAGCATATACATAATGCTTTCCATTGTAAAATCCATTCTTGCTTTTTCGGCATCCTCTGAAGGAATGGGAGCGGTCATGCTACTTGACGCTGAGGGAGCGCTTTCATGAGCCCATCCTTCTTCGCCAACCTCTAGTGCAGGTAATACGGCGGTTGCATCAATTCTTGTCGCCATTCTTGCAGCAGAAAAATTAAGTATGAGGGTAAGGCCTACACAACAAACCGTTAAAAGAGTAACGGTCATCACAGTAAGTCGCCACCGAATGGGCATTTTTTCAAGCATGTACATCCCCACCCTTTTCTAATAAAAAGTAACCTTCGCCGATTTTCGTACCGATTGGGTCATAGTTTAACACCGCTTTTAGCTTCTTGCGGAGCGTTGCAATATGAACCCGAATCGCACCACTAAAGCTATCCGCATGCTGATCCCAAACATGTTCAATCAGTTCTTCTTGGCTAACCACTCGCTCTTTGTTTAGCAAAAGGTATTCAAGCAAGGCAAATTCTTTTTTTGTCAGTGCTAGTTCATTTTCGTTAACGATGACAATACGCTTTGATAAATCCACTGTAATTGCACCGCAGAAAAGCGTCGTCCTTTCTTGCACAAACTTTCGCCTTAACAAATTTCGTATTCTGGCTTCCAACTCGGCAAAATCAAATGGCTTCGCCAAATAATCATTTGCCCCGATGTCTAAGCCTTTCACTTTGTCATGAACACTACTTCTCGCACTGAGAATGAGTACCTTTAATTCCGACTTTTCATCACGTATCTTTTCTAACACCTCTAATCCATCCATTTTCGGGAGGTTTAAGTCAAGTACAACCAAATCGTAATTTATTTCATATAAAAGCTCGTAAGCCGTTTCACCGTTGTCACACGTATCCACTGCATACCCATCTATTCTAAGCCCATCTGCCATCGCTTCCTGCAAATCAAGCTCGTCTTCTACAATCAGAATTCTCATCCCAAAATCACCTCTTTTTCTATTGTACTGTAAGTATGTGTTAAATCTATGTTAAGCATTTAACACGAAGAAAATCCCTTAACAGGGGTTTAACATCGTTTTTTATACAATGGTGACACAAGTTTAGGAGGAACAAAAAATGTATATTTTAAAAAACGCAACAAAGAACATTAAAAGAAACAAAGGAAGAAACCTTTTAGTCGGTACGGTATTGGTCATTATCGCGATCACTTGTGTCATTTCATTGGTCATTAACAGTGCAACAAGTAGTATCCTAACCGATTATAAAAATCAATTTGGTAGTGAAATCAATGTTGAGCTGGATTATTCAAAACTTTACGAAGATGGAATGACCACAGATGTTCCCGAAGTAACGATAGATCAGCTTAAAAAATACGCAGATTCCGACTATGTAAAAGACCACTACTTTTATTTAGAAGCGCCTGCTGTATCAAAAATCAAGGCCCTAAATCAACAGGAGGATGCAGCACTGCAAGGTAGCGGAAATGCTGAAGGTGGAGCTCCTGATATTGGCCCTCCAAATTTAAAAGTAATTGGAAGCTCGTCCTATGAGTTGTTTGAAGAATTTAAAAAAGGCGAACGCAAAATAATAGCGGGCAAAATATTTGAAAAAGATAATGACATTGTAATCAGTGAAGATTTGGCCCAGCAAAACAGGTTAAAAGTGGGTGATGCCATTACCGTTCGTTCAATGGCCGATGTGAATAAAGATGTCAGCCTTACAATCACAGGTATTTTTAAAGACCTAACAACAGACAACATGGGCGACTATGCTTTTAAAGATCCATATATGACACGAAAAAATGAAATCTTAACGACTTACGAAACAGCAACAGGACTTGTAGGAAAAGAAGCAAGTACAATGTCACGTATTAAGTATTTCTTAAACTCCCCCGATGATTTAGATGCTTTTACTACGGAAGCTCAAGGAAAAGGTCTAAGTGAGTATTACTCATTAACAAATAACGAATATCTGTATAAACAGATTGCAGGACCGGTTGAAAGCGTGCAAAAGATAAGCACCGTTTTCTTACTCGTAGTGCTTAGTTTAGGTGGCATTATTCTGATTCTACTTAATCTTATTGCTCTTAGAGAACGCAAATATGAAATTGGTGTTTTAAGAGCGATCGGAATGAAAAAATTCCAGGTTATTAAATCCTTATTATATGAATCAATTCTTGTCACAATGGTTGCGGTTACTATCGGACTTGGCGTGGGGAGCCTTACAGCACAGCCTATATCAGATCAACTTCTTGCCGACCAAATTGAGCAGAGACAAGAGCAAATGGAAAATATGGGTGGGAATTTAGGCGGCTCCAATGCAGCTATGCCTAATACAGATGAAATCATTAACTCATTAAATGTTCAATTAGATGCAAGCGTTATTGTAGGGATGCTCCTTATTGGTGGCTTGCTTGTCATCATCTCAAGTGCAATGTCACTTGTGTATATCACGAAATATGAGCCTATAAAAATTCTGTCAGAAAGAAATTAAGGAGAAAATGAACATGAGTGTATTAGCAGTAAACAACCTGTCTTATGTGTATGACGGCACTAAAAAGAAAGTTCTTAATAAGATCAAGATCGAATTTGAGGAGAAAAAAACTTATGCCATCGTCGGCAAATCAGGCTCCGGTAAAACGACTCTTTTAGCTTTGCTTTCGGGACTTGACCTCTGTAAAGAGGGCGAAATCCTTTATAACGGTGAGAATATAAAAACCATTGATCGTGATCACTACCGTTCAAATAAAATCGGTGTTATTTTTCAAAGCTATAATTTGCTTACCAATGCTACAGCCCTTGAAAACATTATGCTCTCCATTGACATTAGCGGGATTAAAGTAGCCAATAAAAAAGAATATGCTTATTCCTTATTGCAAAGTGTCGGGATTGATCAAGAAACGGCCGATCGAAAGGTATTAAAATTAAGCGGTGGTGAACAACAGCGCATTGGGATTGCACGAGCTTTATCTCACAATCCTGACATTCTCATTGCAGACGAGCCCACAGGAAACTTAGATACCGAAACGGAAGAAAGCATTATGAAAATACTCACTGCCCTTTCCGAAAATGAAAATAAGTGCGTCATCATTGTCACTCACTCCAAAAAGGTGGCAGATTACGCAAATGAAATTTGGGGCATTTCAAATGGCAATCTATCGCTTGTGAAGAAAAACTAAATTAGAGCAAGGAAGGAACTAAACTAATGTTTGAACTTAAAAATGTATCCAAACAATATAACGGCGAATTCGCTTTGGATAATATTTCCCTTACAATGGGAAAAGGACTGAATTTTATCGTCGGTGCTTCAGGTAGTGGTAAAACGACACTTTTGAAAATCATTAGTGGGATGGAACAAGATTTTGATGGCGAAGTTTACTATTGCGGTAAGCGCATTAAAGAATTAACGTCCAATGAAAAAAGCTATTTTTACAACAATATTTTCGGCTTTGTTTGGCAGGATTTTAATCTGCTCGAAGATTCATCGGTTTTAGACAATGTGTTGTTGCCACAGTACTTAAAAAAGAAGAAAAATCAAAAGAACGCTGAAATGATTTTAAAAGACCTCGAAATAATTGACCTTGCGCATCAAAAAGTGAAATATCTTTCGGGTGGTCAAAAACAGCGTGTTGCTATCGCCAGAGAGCTTATGAAAGATCCACAGGTTATTATTGCGGATGAACCAACTAGTGCATTGGATGAAAAAACTGCAAAAACAACAATGGATATTCTGAAAGCGATTTCTAAAAACAGGACAGTCATCATTGTCACCCACGATACCAAGTTGATTGATCATAAATCAAGGGTTTTAGACTTGGATGAGGGAGAAACGATTGCATCCCCACAAGAAATTGTAACTATAAAAGAAAGTCCTAAATACGGTGAAAGTCCTCGCTTATCGATCAAAAACGCTTTCTCACTCACGAAATCGAATGTCAAAAGGAAATTTAGCCGATTTTTAGTATCAACTCTTTCCCTAATGGTTGCAGGTACATTGTTGCTGACAACTGGCAATGGGACAATCGAGGACAGTAGTCAAGGTGATTTTGACAAGCTGATTGATACTTATGGCGAAGGACTTAAAGATATAAGTATCATTGGCAGTTTTATGAGCGCTGAAGGTGCAAGCGATAATCAAGGAGAAACGCCGAACGCTGATGTTACACAGGATATTGGTGGTTTATATGATCACTATGTAGGGGATGAGCGCGTTGATTTTACTGCTTTTTTACAAGCGTTTGATACTATCAAAATCACTGTTAGCGGCACAGAATATCAAATACAAGGAACAGGTACTGCTCCGTCGATCAATACGTTAGTAGCAGGAAAAATGCCGACAGGTAAAGACAACGAGATTGTTGTTCCAGAAAATTTTGTTAAAACATTGGGCATATCAAACGAGCAAGCAATCGGCAAAGAAATTGATTTTAGCAGTGGTATTTACAATTGGGACACAGGTGAGCCTGTTTTAAAAGACGCATCCATTACCGCAACAATCGTAGGTGTTGCAGATAATACTGTCTATTATGAATATGAAGGGGAAATGACAGCGTTTACCGTTGATGACTCTTTCTTCTTCAGCAAAGCTGCACTTGACGATTTGAGAGGACAAGCAGGAATTGAACATAACCCAATGAATTTTCTTATTCGAGCAAAGACGCCTACTGATATGATTGCCATTAAAGACGAACTTAACGCAAATGGCATTGTACCTCTTGGCAGATTTGAGCTAGTTGAAGATATTGTTAGATTAAATGAGCAAACAACCGAACAGTCCAACTCCGCCAGTATGTTCATAGGAATTTTGTCTGTCGTTATGGTTATTGCGATTTCCCTTATCACAGGTTTTATGAGAAGAAGAGAATTTGCAATTTATAAAGTCAGTGGCTTTACCAATACTCATTTGAGTCTGCTTAACTTGACCGAAAAAATAACAGAATTCATGACAGCAAGTTTGTTACTGCTTATTACATCACCGCTGATCAATATGGCTACGAAAGGCTTGTTCAGCGCAAGTATGCTAAATTCTAAGATGTTGTTTTCGGGCGTGCTATTGATTGCTTTAGTAGGCGTTGTTGCTTACTTTACAACGGCAATCGCCATCCTAAAGACGAATACAACCACAGCTTTGAAGACAGGTGACCGATAGTGATACAGATCAATAACCTTTCAAAGCGATATGATCATTCTCTTATTCTCGATGATACAAGTTTTACCTTTCCGAGCAAAGGACTTGTTTGCCTTTTAGGGGCATCGGGTTCCGGGAAAAGCACGCTGCTTAACATGGTTGCCGGCTTCGACAGCGATTACAGCGGTGATATTACGGTTTGGGGTACTTCAATCAGCAAAATGAATGCCGATGAATTGTGTGCGTATCGCAGAGAAAATATCGGGTTTATCTTTCAAAACTACCATCTTTTAAGCGGATATACCGTTCTTGAAAACATCTTGCTTTCTTGTGAGCTAAATACTGCAAGTGAAGAAGAAAATAGTGAAAATGCCAAAGAACTGCTAAATAAACTGGGCTTATCACAAAAGACTGATGAAAAAATCGAAAATCTTTCGGGTGGTCAAAAGCAACGAGTGGCGATTGCAAGAGCGTTGATTAGTAATCCTCGTATCATCTTGGCGGATGAGCCGACAGGAGCATTAGACCGTAAGAACTCGAATGAAATTATGGAACTTTTAAAAGAGATTTCAAAAGACCGTTTGGTGATTGTCATTACGCATGATCAAAAGATTTGTAGCTTGGCAGATGAAGTCATTCACATTGAAAACGGCAAAATGATTGCTAAAGAGACCGACATTCAACCAGCTCTTACTAGTAATAATAAACTCAGTATCAATAACCCGATTAAAATAGCTGCGTTCAAGCGAGGGCTTAAGAACTTCAAAGTGAATATTACACGCTATATGGCTGTCAGTTTGGCAATTTCCATTGGTATCCTTGTATTTATGTTGTCTTTATCTTCTGGGAATATAATGGACAAGAATATTTCGGATTTTCAAGATAAAAACACTGCCTTTAACAACGGTTATATTAAAGGTGAGGATGATGGAACAGTTATTGACTTGTTGAAATCCGATGAGCGTATCGAAAATGTGTATTATCAATACAAAATAACGGATGTAACGTTAAAGTTGGGCGATAAAACGGAAGCTTTAGCAGAAAAATACCCAATGGCAAAGGCTACTGAAAAGATGTCATATGGTGCTATGCCCAAAATAGGTAAAAAGGAAATAGCACTTAGTCCGAGCCTCGCTAAAAAATTTGAAAATGATATTAGTAGTTTGATTGGTAAAGAAGTTACCTTAAATTATGCGGGTCAAGAATACACGCTTACGATAAGCGGTATTTTCAATGCAGGGTACGATGATTTCTTTGTAAGCTCCTATATCGAACAGGAATTTTACCAAAATGTGAAAAACGAAAAAAACTACTCAATCAGTTATGATGTAAAGAACTTTGAAGATATTGTGCCAGTTAGTCAAATGCTTACTGATAAAAAAGTCGACAGTAAAACTGCAGCCAAAGAAGTAGAAGTTTTGCAAAATACATTTAACAATCTTAGCCGTTTGTTCTTAATCGTTTCTATTTTAATCTTAGCAATTGGTTTGTTGATCAGTACCGTATTACTGATCAAACTGCAAAATTCAAGATACAAGGAAATAGGGCTGCTGTCCGCTTTGGGCTTTAATAAAGGTACCATACGGAAAATAATTATCAGTGAAAATTTACTTTTAGCAGCCATGTCAGCTATTTCTCAAGCTGTCCTCATTGGCTGTACGTATTTAGTCGGCCTGATTTTCAATTGGGCTTTGATCATCACCCCATTCCAAATCGTACTATCAATCCTTTCCACAGGTGTTGTTGTTATTGGAATGAGCATGATCGCGAGCCACAAGTTAATTCAGACAGAGCCTGCTGTCGCGTTGAGAAAGTAAGATAGTTCATGATGTAGTGCCCACATATTTTTCCGTGGGCACTATTTGCATTTACGCTACTTTAATCAAAGCTCCACGGCGAAATAATTACAGAATTACTTCAACTGTAATCATTTGTTCATCTTCAGTTCAGATAGGCCCTGTATTCTATGAGTATCAACAGATTGGAGGGGTTAATTATGAACCTCGCTTGGAAAGATATTAAGAAAAATAAAGTAAAATTTTTGATTTTAGGTTCCATTGTATTTCTCGTTAGTTTACTAACTTTTATTATTTCTGGTTTGGCAAATGGCTTATCACAAGACAATGCTGCCCTCATTAAAGATTTACCCGAAGGACAATTTTATATGAGTGCAGACGCAGATGAAACATATACTCTGTCAAGAATCGATCGTAGTATCCAAGATGAACTATTAACCAATCAAAAGGATGCTGTCGCGTTCTCAATTCAAATGGGCTTTGTAAATGATGCGTCGGATAAGCAGCAAGGCGTAGCTTTTGTGACCTCTACTGATTCAAAGTTATTTGAAAATGTGAAACCTGGGGAAATACTATTAGATAGCTCATTGAAGGAAGCAGGTATAAAAGTAGGCGATACCTTAACGAACAATCAATTTAGTGGCGAGTTTGTTGTAAAGGGCTTTGTCGATCAAAAGAAATACAGTCATGCCCCTGTTGCTTATATTAGTATGGAGGATTACAAAGAAATGTACCGCGTGGAAGCAATGCAACTTGTTTTCGTGCCGGATGGGGATGTTTCACATGAAATTGATGGATTACAGTCATTTTCTACTAAAGAGTTCCTAGGTACAAACCCAAGTTATAGCGCAGAACAGATGTCTTTAAATATGATTATTTGGTTTTTAGTCGTCATTAGTGGCATGTTGTTTGCAATCTTCTTCTACATGATGAACGTTCAAAAAATTGGGTTATACGGTATTTTAAAAGCAATTGGGTTAAAAACAAGTACGTTATTCAAAATGATTTGGACGCAAATGCTGGTTATTACCGTCATTTCACTGATTCTGTCGGTTACACTCAGTCAAGTTTTCAATATGATTGCACCAAAAGGAATGCCTTTTAGTTTAACCTTTGAAACAACGACGCAATTGTCCATCGTTTTCTTAGTTATCGGATTTATCGGCGCGACACTCTCAGGTATACAAATCAAAAAAATCGAACCATTACAAGCGATACAGCAAGGAGAGGCTTAATATGACGCTATTTACAATTGATAATGTTCGAAAAACGTTTACGAACGGAGAAGTATCGGAAGAAATACTAAAAGGAATCAACCTTACCCTTAGAGAAGGTGAAATTACCGCATTAGTGGGTGCATCAGGCTCTGGTAAAAGTACACTCCTTACAATCGCTGCGGGACTTCAACCGTCATCCGATGGGCAAGTTCGATTCGAAGGCAATAATATGACTGCCATGAGTGCAGAGCAAGTTCGAAAAGTACGCGCAAGTAAATTTGGCTTTGTTTTTCAATTTGCACACCTGGTTCCTTTCCTTACTGTAGAAGAACAACTACTGCTAATGCTAGACGTTTCTGAATCGAAATTAAAGAAACACGAAAAAAACAAGGAAGTGAATCGCATCCTCCAATTAGTTGGAATGGACCATCGAAAACAGGCCTACCCTTCTTCATTGTCAGGTGGGGAGAAACAACGGGTGGCTATTGCCCGCGCAATAATTCATAAACCGAAAGTTCTTTTCGCCGATGAACCCACGGCAAGTTTAGATTCCAAGCGCTCGAAAGATGTGATGATGTTGATCAGAGATTTAACGAAAACACTAAACATTACTACGCTAATGGTGACACATGATGAAGAAATGCTCTCTTATGCGGATCAAATCATCAAAATGAGCGATGGTCTAATTGTGCAAAATGTAGATTAAATCCTACACTTCAATCTAACATTTCGAACTACCACAGCCTTTTGGGTTGTGGTTTTTTTGCGGATAAAAATGGTGCCATTCTTCTCAAAAACTTTTCCATTCTGCGCAAACCGCAATCGAAAAGAAACCGTATTTCGTTGCCTCTATGCTCGTGATGAACGCTTTTCTGAGCAGCGTAATTCAACCAAGCGTATCCAAATCTTTTAGAAGCGTACATAAACACAATGAAGCCCCCTAAACGTTAATTTAGGGGGCCTATCCATTTCATCTATAATCGGTGGTTAATAAAATTAAATAGATGTTATATTAATTCGTTCCATTTGTCCACTAATCCCATTTCTAACAGAATAGCGTCGAAACTAATGGAATTAAACTTAGGTGAGTAAGTACAAATTATCTTAGTAATATTTTTAATCATTTTCTGATGTTCCTTTTTAGGCAATACGAGTTTCAAAAAGGATAGTACCGTAAAAATATTCCCTTTATCTAGTAAATGAATTCCAAGAGATAAGGCTTTGGCGATATCCGCAGAAGGAGCAGGCTTATGTAATTTGAAATTATAAAGACGCTCTTCGTGAGCACATACATTTCTAAAATACGTTACAGTTTTCAAAGTGCTTTCTAACATATCCGGTGTATAGTGAATTACGTTCCCATAATCGCGTTTATAAGAAATAGCAAAATCTTTAGCGATGGTATTCTGTAGCGAGTTGTCGAGGCAACTGTAGAAATACTGCATGTTTCCAATTGTCAAATAGTTTACTAGCACCCACAAAGGTACACCATCATGTTTGTCCAAATAATGCGCAATCGATCCTTTTTTCTTTCCATTTTTTGAAATAGTATTTGAGATGGTGGAAATTAAACTTAAAACGTCTTTTAATTTAGTTTGATGGCGCGTATAGTTTTTTAAAATTAAATACGCATGTGGTTCTTTGTATTTTTCAGAAAAACGATAGGCAATTTTTGATTTTATATTAGATTCAAATTTTAAAAGGTATTCTAATAGAGTATTTCTCAAATCTCTATCGAAACTATATAATTCATAGATTTCTTCAAATGTAGCATTAGGTATGTAAGTTTCGGGTATTTTATTTTTCGCTATCGCATCCTTTACTAAAAAAAAGTCCTTGTAGCCGTTTATTACAGCATAATAGCTTTCATTTTCAAGGATACGTAACGCTTTAGAGCCATTGTTTATTTTAAGACCCCTAGCTCTTAAAATTGCTAATTGTTGGCGATGAGTTTTAAATGGTTTCAATTTATTAATTCACCCCTAAACAGAAAAATGGCCCATACCTCGTAAGGAAATGGACCGGATCGGTAAGATCATTATAGTATATGTAAAATGCATTATCAAGATACTGACAAAATAATAAACGTACTATCCCACACTGGAAGTGGAGGTTGGTTTGATGTCACCGATGGACAGTTACGTTTATAAATAACCATGTTAAAAAATACGCAAGAGGTGATTCATATTAGAGAATTTCTAACAATTAATCATAATAAGATTGAGGTTTTTCAAAAAGGAACAAATGGTACGCCAATCATTATCCTTACAGGGATGGGTTGCTCATTTGATGAGTGGTACGATGTTACGGAGTCATTAAGTAAATCAAATCGAGTAGTACTGTTTCATAGACCTGGGCTAGGTGCGAGTGAAATTCGACAGGAAGTCCGTAATACACAGGCGGTCGTAAACGAATTAAATGAGTTGATGCTTCTACTTGGCATACTTGAACCCGTGATAGTAGTTGGTCATTCCTATGGTGGTTTATGTACCCAGCATTTTGTGAAAGTGCATCCTAGAAAGGTGGCAGGAATCGTATTAGTAGATTCAACTTCTGTTGACTTAAAGGTCTTAGACGAGTTGGATATACCCGTTTTGAATGGAGGTTCAACTGATGAGGTTTGGGCGGAAAAATGTGGTTCTTATTCTTTAATGACACAGGAAGAATTAAGAAAAATCATTAATCCCACGCTTACAATAAAACAAAAACAATTCCCTTTGGATGTCCAACAACGTTTACTAGATTTCCAGATTAATCCTCATTTATACAAAGCAATGCATTCTGAAATTACCAACTGGAAGAAAGACGCAGATACGATCAAGAACCTAGGGGAATTTCCTAATGTACCTTTAATTGTAATTGGTCGTGATAAAGAACATACCATTAGGTTAGGCACGGAGGATGGCTTACCAGAGGCGGAGTTACGGTTATTTGAAGAAACATGGCAAGAACTAATTACGGACCAAGTAAAGCTTTCTCAAAATAGTAAATTGATAGTAGCGAAAGATGCAAGTCATTCCATACATATGGATAGACCAGATATTTTGATTGAATCAATAACTTGCCTGGTTAACGATCCTTCCTTCTAATTGCATCTATGGTCGTTGTTTCTAGTACAGCTCATCCATTCTTTGAAGTATCGTCTAGTGCAGTATATGGTAAAATGAGGAGAATTTTTAGGAGCCATTGATATACCAACATTTATAGAGGGAGGAATTTAAAAACGAGAAAAATCCCATTCTAGGACAGCCATATTAGTAAAATAAGCTTTAGCTACTCCAACAAAAATAGCGCCATCTTTCATTGCTAACATGTTGAAGGGTATTTCTGCTGGAAAATTATTTATTGAATTTCCAGCACTTATATCCACATGCGGGAAAGGTCGTTTATGGGCAAATAGCTTTTACCTAGAAATGATTGGTGCAATTTCAGAAGATGCGATTGAAACGTTTCTTCTAAAGAAGGGAAAGGTGAATAGACGACTGAATCTTTTTTATTATCAAATCCGTACATGTTAGAAACAGTGAAAAGGAGTTTTGATTTTTTTGACTAAGACAAAAAATGTTTTACTTGGTGTTACAACAACTGCACTTACGCTTGTTTTAGCCGGGTGTAATTCGACGAACAATTATTCGAATAATAATCAATATTCGAATGGTAGCATCCCCCCTCAACCTACAGATGCTAGTTGTCGGAATTGGGATTGGGATTCCGATGATGGCTTGTGGGAATGTGATGACCAAAATTCAAGTCATTTCGGGCATTATTATTATGGTGGGAGTTATTACAGATCGGTGAATGGCTTGCTAAATAGCGCTGCTGGCAACAGTTATCGAAATAGTTCCCCCGCCTTCAATAAAGGCACTGGTACTACCTCAACGCCTTCTTATTCAAATAGTGGCACTTCTAACAATAGCAGTCAAAGCTCATCTTTCGGGTCTACAAAATCAAGTTCAGGTTTTGGGAGCGGCTCATCTAGTAGCGGTAGTTGAGCTAATTTAATTTAAAGGAGAATAATTGTGAATTTATATCTTAATTTTTTAGCTTATCTTGGTGTAGGCGTTGGGTTATTAGTAATTGGTATGTTGTTATTTGCACTTAGCACACCAAAAATTAATGAATTCAAATTAATTGCAGAAAAAAATGTATCAGCTTCGTTATTACTAGGCGGTAAAGTCTTAGGGTTAGCCTTTGTACTTGGTTCTGCTGCGGAATATTCTGTTTCGATTATGGATATGGTTGTTTGGGGCTTGATTGGCATGCTGGCACAGGTTATTGTATTTTTCTTAGCGGAAGTTATAACGATTCGCTTTAGCATTCAAAAAGCAATTGAAGAAGATAACCGTGCAATTGGCACACTTTTAATGACACTTTCATTAGCAGTAGGCTGGATTGTGGCGAAGTGTCTTACTTATTAATTGATTGATTGAGGTGAGATGTTTTGGGAAAATTGATTTATTACATAGATAAAGGGAACGGAAACTTTGAGCCCTTTGTTGAATATTCAAGTGAACATGTAGGCGCCGATGAATTTTATGCCCGCCAACTTTGTACATATTTCATCTACCGAGGGACTCAATATGAACGTACGTCGAATGAGATGGAAAACGGACATAATGTGATTGTTGTTAAAGAACTTGGCCGTAACTTACCTGGTGAGCATGAGCGTAGTTATCATGGAGAAGGGATTCACCTTGAATTCCGCAGCCCGAATGAAAAAGAAAACTATCGTTTAATTTCACGAATGCCCTGCAATACCCATTTTGATGTTATGCATTATTTATTAAAAGATATTGTAGACATTCCAATGGTTGGTCAAATGCTCGTAACGTCGAATGAAATCGACGAAGATCGAGGCGCTTATGTTCTTTATGTAACCGATTTAGAAGGGGCTTAATCATGTATCAGACGAAACGACAACAATTTTACGATACGATTGAGGGCTTTTGGGCGAACCTTTACGATGAAGAATATGCACTCTATGATATTAAGTATATGACAGCAGAAGAAGTCGCTCATGTTCGCCTTGCTAGTGAGCGAATTGGCGCGATCTATTTCAAAACGGTTACTTTGCTACGTAATGTTCCCGATGAAACCTTACTTGAAATGGGTTATCCAAAGGAAACGCTCTCTTTTATTCGCTTGCAGACTTTACCGGTGCCAAGTGTTATTTCCCGATTAGACCTTATTCCTTACAAGGGCAGTTACAAATGTATCGAAATCAATTCAGATACACCCACTTTTATTAAAGAGTTGTTTTCCGTAAATGCTGCGGTATGCGCTGAATTTAATGCTAGTAATCCTAATGAACAGATGGATGAATTATTGAAAAGGGCAGTACAAACGAGCTTGAAAGTAAGTTCTGGTCAGCCAGATCCACATATTGTTTTTACGGCTCATGAAGCTAATGTAGAAGACTATAATACTGTTTTATATTTGATGGAAGGGATACCAAATGCTACGTTTACGCCACTTCACCAGCTCAAAATTCGCCAAGGTGTGGGGCTCTTTGATGAAAACGATAAACAAATTGATATTTTATATCGCCAAACGTTTCCTATTGAGAACTTAATCCAGGACACGGACGCAGAAGGTAATGCAATTGGATTGTGGTTGTTAGAGTTAGTCGAGCAGAAGAAATTAGTCATTCTAAATCCACCTGAAGCCTTTTTACTTCAAAATAAAGCGGTGCAAGCTATCATATGGGGCTTGCACGAAGAAAAAAATCCTTTCTTTACGAGTATTGAGCATGAATGGATTGATGAATATTTCCTTCCTACATATTTTGAAGCAATTCCATTTATTGAGCAGAATATTTCATACGTTAAAAAGCCATCGTTTGGACGAGAAGGCGATACGGTTGAAATCTTTAATGGCTCCGGTAATTTACTGTTAGAGGATAATCAGAAGTCGTATCGTCAATACACGCCAATCTATCAGCGCTTTATTGAACAACCCAAAACGCAATTCCAGAGTAACAAGGGCGTTCAACACGGACAATTGCTTATAGGTAGCTTTTTGTTGAATGGCAAGGCGGGGGCGATAGGGTATCGCGTAGGCGGTCAAATTACAAATAACCTTTCGTATTATTTGCCATTAGGAATAAAGTAAAAAGTAAGCTCGAACCGAGAAATTATTCTTAGTTCGGGCTTTCTGTATACGTTGGTTTGTGCATTATTTTCTTGGTAAATTCACTTCAAATATTGTGCCAACGTTCAATTTGCTGGCCACACTTATCGTGCCTTTGTGTTTTTCAACCATTGTTTTCACGATTGATAAGCCTAACCTTTCTCCACCAACAAAACAATACATTTCTTACCGAATCTTTGCAAGAAGTAGAAAAGTTTTTAGGGCTAACGGAACAGCCGGTGCAGAAAAACAAGGCATTAACAGCAAAAATAGAAGAGATCCTCATACCATTAAAAAAAGATATCGCCCCTACTATCAGCGGAAAACACATTGAACAAGCACCATATATTGCTAGAAAACCAACCTTGGCGAAAGATGCAGCAAAAAAAACGTTGCCATTCTTCGGAAAACTTTTCTATTCTGCGCAAATCGAAATGGAATAGGATTTAACGACGCTAGATTTCCATATAAGGAGGCTTTATGTACTGGTCCTCAACACAATCCATGGTCTGACACGTCTTCGCTTAATTTTAATTTTATTGATTTCATCGAGGTATAGGTGTAAGTTTTAACAAGGAATAAAAGGTAATTTATTCAAAATAAAGAAATACAGACCCAAATGGAATATGAGTCATGTGAAGGTATCATCCAGTATCTCGATGAAGGGATTGAAGAAATGAAGTTGGAAACATTACTGTATTATTATCTACTTACAATCATAAACAAGAAAAAGTATTTGAAGGTGACTTGTCGGTATTGATTAAGCGATGAGGATTTATTAAAAGTAGGTGAAAATAATCTACTAATAACTCCAATCACGAATTATGGGTTAGAGTATTTTCTTAATTTTATGTTTAGGTTGGTTCTTATTCCACTAGCGGGTGCATTACTGGAACAACAGAAATGCTATTCTTATTGTGCTAACAAAGAAAATTAATGAAAGGAGAACAAGAAGTTGTCAGTACTAATAAGCCACTTGTCTTCTCTTTCAATGTTGTATTACTGATGATAAAATATCAAACAAGTAAAATAGCTATTCAAACTATAACAGTTTTACCGGTACACATATTTCGCAATAATGGTTGTTTACCATATCCTCAGTATATCTTTCCAAAATGGGTTTGTTATCAATTTGATATCCACTTATTTGTAGAGCAGAAAAAATATGAGCATATGCTTTTTGAATCTCTTCGGCTGTATGTTTGACTTCATAAATAAGGTATTTTCCACCAGCAAGTTCACCTTCACAAATTGAATCATCCAGTTGATAATCCTCTGAAATCACAATACAAGCATCAAATCTACAGTTTTCAGGCAGTGTTGTCTCAGGGTTATCTTGTTGAATTGCAAGTATCATTGCCGAAAGATTTTTCTCTTTTACCCAATTTTTTAACTTCTCCATTACTTCAATATTTGCAGAACCATACGGACCAACTCGTCGCACGTAAGCCAAGCGATAGTTAGGGAGTGTTTCAACTTTAAACTTCATACATTCTTTTTTCCTTTCTTCATTTGAATTTGTTTGGTACATTTCGAATGTAACATGCTTAAAAAATATAGACACTTTATTTTTTAAAAATTTATAATTACCCTTATTTAACTAACGAGGTCTTATCTACAGTACATTTGTCCACAGCTTTAATAATATTCAATTATACAAAAATAGCGTATTTACTATCTTCAAAGCCTATTTATCTACAGTCATTATTTATAGTATTTAACGTACACAACGTTAGGACTGTACATCGAGGGGGTAGGTATAATAGGCTCTTTTGCCATATGAAACAACGGCTTCCGCTTTTCCTGGTTGAACATGCCCACAGAGGGTCCATGTCAAGTTCTATACCACATAAATTCGCACACATTTACACAAAGATAAGAGTGCTATTCTAGCAGCACGATTACTGCCAATACTGTAAATATGGAGCAGGTTAGTTGAAGGATATGGTAAGATGAAAAAAAGATTTTAGGAGGAATAAAATGGTTACATGCTATTTGAAGTATGTCATTGATCCTTATAAAGTAAATGAATTTGAAGAATACGGTAAAATGTGGATTCCACTTGTAAATAAATTAGGTGGTACACATCATGGCTATTTTCTGCCACATGAGGGTGCGAATAATATTGCGTATGCCTTATTCACTTTCCCGAGTTTAACAGCATACGAAGAGTACCGAGTGAAAATGGCATTGGATGAAGAATGTCAAGCAGCATTTAAATTTGCCGAAGAAACTAAATGTATTTTAAGTTATGAGCGAAGCTTTATGCGCCCTGTATTTAAGTGACTCTACGAGAACGCTGAAAATACTTTAATCATCCATTGGAAAGCTAACGGATGCATGGTTCCGAGATCTTTTTCTTTGCAAATTAGTCACAGAAGCTCTCTATAACGATTCAAGCCGGTTCTACTTTACACAACATCAATTAATACCTTATTATAAATCAATTGCAGAACTTGAGAATGATCATTCTTGACTATCAGCTGCTGCACGAGAAATTAGTGAGAGGTGTTCCTTGATGACAAATAGTAAAATGAATCCTAAGGTAGATGCATTTTTAAGTAAAGCGACAAAGTGGAAAGAAGAATATGAGCAGCTGAGAAATATCGTTTTCGACTGTGAGCTGACCGAAGAATTTAAGTGGATGCATCCTTGTTACACGTTTGAGACAAAAAACATCTTGTTAATACATGGATTTAAAGAATACTGTGCCCTTCTGTTTCACAAAGGTGCCTTGTTACAGGATACGCATGGCATTCTAATCCAACAAACAGAAAATGTACAGGCAGCACGCCAAATTCGGTTCACCAATGCTCAAGAAATCGTTGAAATGGAGACGATTTTGAAAGCCTATATTATTGAAGCCATTGAAGTTGAAAAAGCCGGTTTAGAAGTGAGTTTTAAAAAGAATACAGATATCATAATTCCGGAAGAACTTCAAACGAAATTCGATGAAATCCCCGCCTTGAAAACGGCTTTTGAAGCCTTGACACCGGGAAGACAAAGAGCATATATTCTTTATTTTTCGGGGGCTAAACAATCCAAAACCCGAGCGTCCAGGGTTGAAAAATATATACAGCCAATTCTCAATGGAATGGGCTTAAATGATTAGTCTATTCGATGCGATTAGAAAGACACATCTCGCCCAAAATAGGGCGAGATGCCGTCCTTACTTATCTACAAATAAATCAATCAAATTCCAAGAGATTCCCTCACGTTACGTGCATTCTAAATTCCAGTTTGGATCGCAAGTAACACTCGTTGTTGATTTGAAATAAAGTTTGATCGTTTATAAAAAAGATTAATAATAATCCCCTCTTTCGTTATTCTTTGAGGTGATTTTTTATTGGTTAATTATGTTAAAGTAGATGTTTATCTTGTGATGAAATGTACTTAAACTAACGGGTACTTTAGTTGAAGATCATCTTACTGCTTATGCTACTCTTTCTTATTGAACTAATGGGGAAGGATCTGTTTTCATTCATTGTTGATTTTTGACCAAAGAAAAGACCGCACATGATATGAGCGGTAAATCGAACTATCATTATCCTTTGTTGAAGTAAACTATCATCCAATAAATTGGATTAGTAGCTGGTTGAACTTGTCACGTTCTTCATAGAAAGGAGCATGGCCGCTGTATTGAAATGGGACGAGCTGTGAATTTCTTATTAATTTGTTTGTTTCTTGTGCATTTTTAAAAGGAACAACTTTATCATGTATGCCGTGAATAATTAGCGTAGGGACTAATATTTTGCCAAGATCATTGTACACATTCTCATCTCTTAATGACATCATGACCGCAGCAGTCGACCAACCCGCAGCTTGTAAGCCTAGCTGAAAGAACCAATCAGATAATGGCACAGTAATATACTGGAAGAAGAAAGTGTCCGTTAGTCCCAGCAACATATTAGGACGATCATTAAGTGTTTCTGTAATGAACGTATTTGCTACTTCTTCTTGTACACTAGACGGAGATTGAGCGTCTATTAGGACAAGTTTTGAAACGCCATAACCTTTATATCGAGCCATATATCGAATTGAGATCGCGCCTCCTGTGGAGTGTCCAGCTAGTGTGAAGTCTTTTAACTGCAACGCCTCTACTACTGCATGGATATCATCTGCCAATCTGTCAAAACTGTAGCCATTGAATGGTTTATCCGAATTACCGAAACCCCTCCAGTCAATCCCTATACATCGATATCCCATTGCTGGAAGAACATTAAACTGATATTCAAACTGCTTATGGTTTAATGGCCAACCGTGTATAAATAGAATGGTTTTATTTCCCTCCTGGTTTACATCCTCTACATATATTCTTACACCAGGTTCCACTGTAACAAAGTATCCTATGTTGTTCCCTCCGTTTAATTATAGTGTTTTAATAATAAGATACTCGACTAGGGGAACATAGGTGAAAATCTAGCCGAAACGATAACACAATTAATTTCAGAGAAATACTGCGAACCAACGAACGATGCTAAACAACTAATTAAGTTGAGAGATTATGTTTTTAATATAATAAACAACAAGGGTGAATATAAATCACTTCCAGAGTCCAAAGGTGGGTACTTTATAGTTATTAAACAAACGGAGACTTTACTTAAAGATCATTGGATTGCATAAGCAACTCTTATTTTCTTTATTGAACTAACGGGCAGGTTAGTTCAATAAGTATAACGAATATATGTAAGTACGAAAAACATTAGATGGTAGGAGGGTTTGTTTGAAAAAATTCCGTGGAAAAAGGCGATATTTTCGTAATTTATCGAGAGAAGTTGCATTAGAAACCTGTAATTTACAATTTGATAAAGATGCGTGGTTTGACTTATGGCATAACCATCTCGATTTTTTTGGATATGGAAATCATAGTCTGAGGATACGAAGAAAGCACATTCAGGCACATATAGCTTTATATAAAAATATATTAAAAAGGCTTGAAACCTTTGAAAAACCTTACCAATCTTGGGTTCATATTAACGATGAGGACGCTGGTGTTGATGCAGTTTTTATTCATACGCCAAATCCAAACGAAGATAATTTCCCTCTTAAAGTAGAAAATTTGAACTGGAATTGCACAATCCCAACTGTTTTCCAAGATTTAATTAATACAAAAGAATTTATTGTCGGACAATATAAATCTCAATCTGAAGGTGGTTACATTATCCAGTCAAAAACTCAGGGAAATAGAATGAATTCTTATTGAACTAACGGGGGCTTTAGTTGAAGAAGGCTCATTTAATTAATCAAACTTTATTCTAAAGCTACACTCGTTCAACTAATTTGGCTGTTTTCGGAAAGATTGTTGCTAGTGGCTTAGTTACTTTATTCAACGAAAGCCCCTAGTAGCGCTTGTAGTAGTGTAAATTAAATACAAAATTTAAAGTAATCTATTACGTGAAATGAAAAAACACCTGTTTCTAAAAAAGGAACAGGTGTAGAAAAATAAGGTGCTATTTCACAATTTTTAATGGAACAAGGACTTTAGTATCGAAAGACCTTTCGATTTTAGCTATCCAGCTGGTTCCGTTTTCTTAGCCTACTGTATGGCCATTTATGATGTGACCTTCATACGAAGTGGGATCTTTAGTCTCTCTTGCAATTCTTCAAAAGACAAATCGCCAGTAATTTCTTCTACGATGACTTCTCCCTCTTCAAAAGCGAATACAGCATATTCGGTTACAAGTAATTCAATGCGTCGAATACCACTTGTTGGATAGGATAATTCCTGCACAATTTTTGGTTCTCCGTCTTTCGTAAATAAGGTGGCAGCACCAATCACTTTTTTAGCACCCACAACTAAATCCATGGCACCGCCTACACCTAAAATCGGTTGTCCGGGAACGGCCCAGTTTGCTATTTCACCTAGTGGATTCACTTGTAAAATGCCAAGTACGGCTACATCAATATGGCCCCCACGAATCATGGCAAAGGAATCGGCACTATTAAAGAACGATGCACCCGCAGAAATAGTAATCGCCTCTTTACCCGCCGATATTAAATCGGCATCCACTTGATCTTCTGCTGGTGGCGGGCCCATCCCAAGTAATCCGTTTTCAGATTGCAAATATACTTCTTTTCCTTCTATATAAGAAGTGACTAATGTCGGAATTCCAACACCTAGATTGACAACTTGCCCCTCTTCTAATTCTTGTGCGATACGTCTCGCGATAAGCGCACGAACATCAAGCTTTGACATATCGTTCACCTTCCTTTGTATAGTTTGTTTGGACGATATAATCAACGTAAACATGCGGTGTGACAATAACTTCTGGGTCTAACTCCCCTACTTCTAAAATTTCATCTACTTCTGCAATGACAATGCTTGCAGCGGTAGCCATCATGGGATTAAAATTACGTGCAGTCGTATGATAGGTTAAATTCCCTAAACGGTCGGCTGTTTTCGCTCGAATGATCGCAACGTCCCCTTGTATTGCTTTTTCAAAGATATAACGTTCCCCGTCAATTTCCCGTTCTTCTTTCCCTTTTGCTAATTCTGTCCCTACCGCTGTTTTCGTATAAAACCCACCAATTCCAGCACCACCACAACGTAACGCTTCAGCTAATGTTCCTTGTGGTAACAACTCAATTTCAAGCTTTCCTTCTGACCAAGCAATGACCGCTTCACGATTCATCGTAAAAAATGACCCAATCGCTTTCTCAATCTGCCCCTGAATAAATAATTTGTGCAATCCAACCCCATGATCCCCTAAGTTATTACTAACAATATGTAATCTTTTCACATCTATTTCTGCAATCTGATCGATTACTGTTAGTGGTGAACCTGATATCCCAAATCCACCTGCTAAAATTTTTTGGTTATCTTTAAATACATCCTTCAGTTCTGAAACACATTGAACAATTTTATTTTTCATATAGATGGCCCCTTTCAGTAACAATACTAGGATTCGGTCTAATTTTATTCTAAACTATACATACAATCATTTTCGGGAGGCAGAAAATATATGGTTAATAGAGAAAGAAAACAACAAAGAGGAGACGAAAAGAAAGAGCTCATCGCAAAAGAAGCATTGAAATTATTTAAAGAAAAAGGCTATAAAAAAGTAACTGTAGATGAAATCGTAAAAGTGTGTAACACATCAAAAGGGTCATTTTATCATCATTACAATTCGAAAACAGATATATTAAACGAACATTTCGCTATTGCAGATAAATACTATGAAAAAATGTATGCTACGTTACCAACGGATGTATCCGCTAAAGAACGAATGCAACTTTTCTTACATAACATGTATATCTATCTAGAAAAAACATTTAGTCATGAATTTTTGGCAATCATTTATTCAACATCCCTAGAAAGTGAAACACACTTATATTTCCGTAATCCCAAACGTAAGTTATTTATTCTTTTGGAAGAATTATTAGCTGCAATTTTAAAAGAAAATCCAGGTTCTTCTGATTTAACATTACATGAATTGAAGCAAGCACTGACTCAAGTGGTCATGGGAACGATCTATTTCTGGTGTACTTTACTAAATGATTTATCATTGCATGAAAGTGCCAAAGGGCCAATTAATCACTTTTTAAATGGCTTTCATTAAATAACGGTGGGGCTGTCTACAATGACAGCCCTATGGACTATTTTTAGACTCTTTCTAGTAAAATTGCGATACCTTGACCGCCACCAATACATAATGACGCAATCCCATAGCGCGCATTTCTTTCATGTAATTCTAATGCTAAAGAATATGAAATACGTGCTCCACTTGCACCAACAGGGTGACCAAGTGCAACTGCCCCGCCATTTACATTCACTTTTTCCGCAGGCACACCTAATTCTTTCAAAATAGCTAAAGACTGTGCAGCAAAGGCTTCATTAAATTCAAATAAATCAATCTCATCGAGTGTTAAGCCTGCTTTTTCCACTACTTGACGCGTAGCCGGTACAGGTCCAATTCCCATGATATTAGGATCTACACCAGCAACAGCATAGGCAACAATTTTGGCAAGTGGCTTTACATTACGAGCTTTTACCGCTTCTTCACTCATCACAACAACAGCTGCTGCTCCGTCATTAATACCTGAAGCATTTGCTGCGGTTACTGTACCACCTTTTTGGAAACTTGGTTTTAATTGTGCAATTTTTTCTGGATCTAATTGAGGTCGAATATGCTCGTCTTTATCTAAAACGAAAACATTCCCTTTACGATCCCTTACTTCAACGCCAATAATCTCTTTTGCAAAGCGCCCGCGTTCTACAGCGTCAGATGCTTTTTTATGTGACGCGATTGCAAATGCGTCTTGTTCTTCACGAGAAATATGATATTGTTCTGCAAGGTTTTCAGCTGTTACGCCCATGCCACAGCCAATATAGTTATCTGTTAATGTACCCCATAGCATATCATCCATTTGTGGTACTTTATTTGGCGAACCAAAACGTGTATCACGTAAGATCCGAGGTGCTTGTGACATATTTTCTGTACCACCAGCAACAATAATGTCTGCGTCACCAAGTAAGATTGATTGCACACCCGATACAATCGCCTGCATCCCAGAACCACATAAACGGTTTACGGTTAGAGCACGCGATTCATTTTTTAAGCCACTAGATAAGCCAATATGACGCGCTAAATAAGCCGAATTGGCAGACGTATGAATGATATTCCCAATAATAATCTCATCGACTTCTTCTGGATCTAGATTTGAGCGCTTTAAGGCTTCTTTTACCGTCGCTACTGCTAAATCACGATCCGAAACATCCTTAAAAATCCCCCCAAAACTACCAAACGCTGTACGTGCACCTTCTACGATATAGGCCATATTATTTTCTCCCCCATTTTCTTTACATTTCTTACATACCACCCGCTACTTTAATATGCTCCATCGTAATTGCTTTTGCTGCCTCTGATGCTAAGAAGACGACTGTATCAGCAATTTCTTCCGCCTCGATAAAGCGATTCATAGCTTGACGAGGATATACGATGCGATTTAATGCTTCGACTTCTGTTAAGCCTTCTGATTCATGTAAGTCTTCCAGTTGTTTCACAAGTAATGGTGTTTTTACAGCTCCTGGGCAAACCGCATTCACTGTAATACCGTAGCTTGCACCTTCAATCCCTGTAACATCTGTTAAGCCAATTACGCCATGTTTCGCTGCAACGTAAGCTGCTTTTTCAGGTGAAGCTGTCTTCCCATGAACAGAAGAAATATTGATAATACGACCGTATCGTGCTTCTTTCATATGCGGGAATACATGTTTTGTCATGAGGAATACACCTGTAAGCATGACATCGATTAAAAGCTGCCATTTTTCTAACGGGAAATCTTCTACTTTATCACGGTGTTGCAAACCGGCATTGTTAACTAATACATCGATTTTTCCTTTTTCCGCAATAATACGTGAAATACCATTGGCCACCGACTCTTCACTACGAACATCTACAACAAAACCGCTTGTCTGACTGCCATAGTTGTTTACAGCATCATCAATACGATTTTGATCTAAATCAAGTAAATAAACAAAATCACCTTGTGCAATGAATTTCTCGACCATTGCAGAACCTAACCCACCTGTTGCCCCTGTCACTACTACTACTTTTTGTGTCATACATGTTCCTCCTTATAATGCGTTGTAAGTAAATGTTTCAGTAATTCTTTATCTCTTTGTAAGACCAGCTCATCAAATCCTTTGCCTGGGTATTCAAAGAACCCTTTACCCGTTTTCACGCCATATGCTTGCTCATTTACTAAATCTTTTATTACAGAGAACGGTCGTACAGAAGATTCAATTTCTCCTTGTAAGTTTCCTAATACTTTATCCCAAATATCTAAGCCACCAAAATCGATTATTTTTAGTAAACCGCTTGTTGCATACCTAAAACCGGGTCCATCCAAAATTGTTTTTTCCAAATCCTCTTTTGTGACAACACCATCTTCTAAAAGGGATAATGCCTCACGAGTTAATGCTACTTGAATACGATTTGCTACAAGGCCTGCTACCTCTTTATGAACAATAATTGGTGTTTTCCCGATGGACTCGAACAATGTATGTACCTTTCTTAAAACACCTTGTTCGGTTTCTGGTAGTTCTAACAACTCAACTAACGGCACGATTTGCGCTGGATTAAAGAAATGCGTTAAAATTACTCGGTTTTTCATTCTTGTTAATTTTTCTGTAATTTCAGATAATTTAAGACTCGAAGTATTGGACGCTAAAATGGCATCACTTTTCACGAGTGTATCTAGTTGTGCAAAAATATCTTGTTTCACTTCAATCCGTTCAATCACACTTTCGATAATTAAATCTGTTTCTTTAAAACTATCGAGTGTACTTGTCCACTTAATTTGATTAAATGCTTGTTGCTTTGATAATTGAAGCGGAAACTGTGCTTTCTCAAATAAATCATAATACGCATTAAATTTTTCTTTCGCAAATTCTAATTGATCCTCTGACACATCGTAAATTACTGTGTCATACCCATGAATAGCGAAGTAAAAACCAATACCAAACCCCATTGTTCCTGAACCTAAAACACCCACTTGTTTCAATGTACTCATCTCCCTTAGTAGAACATAATCGCTACTATTAACGCTGGAATTGCAGCAAGGACTGGTCCAACAACGGCTACAAAAAATACATGTTTATATGCATCTTTATGCGTCAATCCAGTTACTACTAAAGTGGTAATAACAGCACCATTATGAGGTAAAGCATCTAAACCGCCCGATGCAATGGCTGCTACACGGTGAAATGCTTCAGGATTTACACCAAGTTTTAAGTATGTGTCTGTCAGTGTTTCCATCGCAATCCCTAAACCACCTGAACTTGATCCTGTAATACCCGCTAATAATGTTGTCGCAATATATAATGAAATTAAAGGATTCCCCGGAATATTTGTTATCATATCTTGGAATATTGTGAAACCAGCTGTCACAGCAATAACTGCGCCATAACCAACATCTGCTGACGTATTAATAATTGGTAAAACAGCATTTGTTGCCCCGATATTAATTGACTCTCTCTTTTTCTCAATGAATTTCCAAAATACAACCATTGCTACTAAACAAGTAATCATCAATGTGTAAAGTACTTCTAACTTAAACGCATTTAATAACACAATTAATAACACTGGTGGAATCAAACTAACAACCATATTTGGTAAAACCTTCTCGGCATATTTATCCACAAGAAGTTTTGGATCATCAGATTTTTCAAGATTTTTCATATTTGCATAGGTTTCATTACGCTTCTCTGATTTTTTCAACGCATAACTCATATACCAAATATTAAATACAAGTAAAGTAATCGCTGCCACTACACCAATCCATGCCCCCGAAGAAACGGTTGTCCCTAAATATTTTATTGGAATGATGTTTTGAATTGCCGGTGTACCAGGAACCATCGTCATTGTGAATGTCGCAACACCTGTGAAATACGCTGCGATAAATAAATGCCAAGGAATATCCAGTTCTCGGAAAATTGGTTTTGCAATTGGTAAAATCGCAAATACTACTACAAATAAACTGACTCCCCCATACGTTAAGAACGCACATACAAACATAATACTGATTAATGCACGTAATTTACTGTTACGACCTAATAATTTTAATAAACCGTGTGCAATTGTACGTGCAGCGCCGGAATCATCCATAAACTTTCCGAACATCGCTGCAAATAAGAAAATCAAGAAATAATTCTTCACATAATTAGTAAAACCAGTCATATACGCAGTTTGAAAAGTTTCTAAAATCGGTAAGTTATTGCTTACGATGACAAATAAACTGACAATTGGTGCAATAATAACAATGGTAAAACCTCTCATTGCTAACACAACAAGAATGATTAAAGAAATCACGATCGTCAATAAACTCCACATACTTACGCCCTCCTTTTCTCTAAAACAGACTGTAGTTTGTTTCTTTGATTTTACAACACAAAAATTCCCAAGTAAATACCCAAATGAGAATTTTTGCAACCTATTGTAGAAATTTGCGACACGAGCAACAAGCATCTAACATAACCATCTAGCTTACTACCACTTGCAAATGCATAGAAATCAATAGAAAAGGGTACAAATAAATAGAAAAGAATAGAAAAGTTTAGCGCAGAGTTAAATAGAGTGGGCAAAACAAGCGTTACAGCGAGGCAAATAGGACAAAATTAAAACAATGGGCTGAGCCAAAAACAGCAACTAAAAAAAAAAGGGTCTATACCAAAACATGTCCTGTACTTTAAAAGAAAGTGTACTACTTTATAGGCACATGGAACGGAAGGCGGCGACTCCTGCGGGAAAAGCGTGAGCCTTGAGACCCCGCACGAAGCGAAGCGGAGGAGGAGGCTCAAGCCACGCCCGCGGAAAGCGACCGCCTGGAGTGGAATGTGCTGTCAAGTTCAGATTTTGGTGTAGAGCCTAAAAATACATACAAATAAAGGGCCAGTGAAAATGTAAAAAATCCCTAAATTGAATAGGTTACAGTTACAGAGCATTTCTTTGTAATGAGAAATGCTTTTTATCTTTGTCTAAAATTAAAAGTATAATTATTTAACGATAAGAATATAATCAAAAAGAATAATAATTTATTGTAAAACGATAAATTATGTACTACAATCAAATCAACCAAAACTAAGTGAGGTGTTTTTTTATGAAACAAGGTTCAACACTCTTTTTAAAGATAGCTGTTTTTCTGATGGGACTCCCAGTTCTTGCTTTGAGCCTATTTGGGTTGACTTGGTTAACTAAAAATCCAGTAAATCCAGAATATGCCCATATCCTATACCCCATTTTAATAAGTATGTATGTATCCGTGATCCCGTTTTTCGTTGCATTGTATCAGGCATTTAAACTGTTAAGCTATATTGACAAGAACGAAGCTTTCTCGGCGTTGTCTGTTCAAGCTCTTAAGGTGATCAAACGCTGCGCAATGACAATCAGTGGGTTGTATGCGTTAGCTATGCCATTTGTTTTTCTCGTAGCAGATCTAGACGATGCCCCAGGTCTCATCATAGTTGGAATGGTTCCTATCTTTGCTTCCATGGTCATCGCCGTATTCGCTGCTGTTCTTCAAAGACTTTTACGAGAAGCGATAGATATAAAATCGGAAAATGACTTAATCGTCTGAGGTGATAACAATGGCAATTATAATCAATATTGATGTGATGCTGGCTAAACGGAAAATGAGCGTAACAGAACTTTCGGAGCGAGTTGGCATCACGATGGCTAATCTTTCGATATTAAAAAACGGGAAGGCAAAAGCGATTCGATTCTCAACTTTAGAGGCGATCTGTAAGGCTTTAGACTGTCAGCCTGGAGATATTTTAGAATACAAACCTGACGAAGAAAGTTAAACATTGTGGAAGAAACTTACTATAACAATTATTAGGGGAGGTATAACTATGGACATTAACAACTTGATTATTGAAAATATTACTAACCCTCATGAGCTGGAGAAAATGTATAGAAAAGACCCGAAAGCTTTTAAAAAGTCACTCTCACACGCATGGGAACAAAATCCTGATTCTCAGGTTCTTGGTGTTTGGTATGAAAGATTGCATTTCAAGGAGACGGCATATATAGAAAAATCCCCCTTGCTTCAAAAAGGTTTCTTATTCATGGGCATTTTAGCCATTCTGGCCGGGATAAGCACCAGGATCATTTTCCATTATGTCGAACAGGAAGCAATTGCTCCAATTAACCTGGCTTTTGGAATAATTCCCTTTATTGCTGCCTATTTTGTTTACAATAATACTCCGAAAAAAAGTATTATTTATTCCCTTGCAGCGTTGTTCCTAATTTCCGGGTTTTATCTTAATATGCTGCCTTTAAATTATAAAGACAGTATTATCCTTGCTTATTTACACCTTCCCATATTCTTATGGGTATTGGTAGGGCTTGCATTTACAGGAAATGAATATTCAAAAGGCAGTACAAGATTAGCCTATATTAAATTTAATTTGGAATATGGTATTCTCTACGCCAGCATGGCAGTGAGCGGAATGGTACTAGCAGCATTAACCATGCAGTTATTTAGCATTGTTGGCTTGGATATTGAAGACTTTTATTTTAGTAATGTCGTTTTATTTGGTGCTGCCGCTCTCGCTATTGTGGCTACCTACCTGGTGTCAATGAATCTTAAACTTGCTAAGAATATTACACCCTATATCGCTAAAATTTTTAGTCCTCTTGTCCTGGCCACTTTGTTGGTCTATCTTATAACGGTAATTTGGGTCGGAAAAAATCCATTCTTGGACCGCAATTTCTTGATCGCCTTCAACGGAATACTCCTTGGTGTCTTGGCCGTTACCATATTTTCAATTACCGAAAGCGGCACAGATGAGAAAAAGAACATTTCTGATTATATAAATTTTGCCCTAATTGTTCTGGCGCTTATCATTGACAGTGTGGCTTTGTCAGCCATCGTGTTCAGACTTTCTTCTTATGGGATTACGCCTAATAGACTGGCTGTTTTAGGAGTAAACATACTGATCTGGGCAAATCTAATTTGGATTATGCTCTCCTATATGCGTTTTCTACAAAACAAATCCGGACCTTCAACTATCCAAGATGCCGTTACTAAGTATTTGCCGGTCTACGGACTTTGGGCGGCTTTCGTTACATTTACTTTTCCTTTCATTTTTAATTAGAAAGGCTTTATTAATGTAACGAAGAGCTAATCTTCTAGAACGTATAAAATCCTTAGAGCCGATAGTATGCAGCTTTTTATAAAGAATTGTATAGTTTTAGCTTATTTTCATTACTAAAGTTAAAAAGAGGGTAATCAAACTAGAAGTTATAATATATTGTTGCAACTGGATTCTTTAAAATATGTCCAGTTTCATGTGCCCCACGAAAAAGGACTTCATGAAACGTATTTGATACGCTACACTTGCAGGTTTTGAGTTTGATTTAGATTAATTGTGAAAAGATGTACTTTACACTAAAGAGGACTTTAGTTGAAGAAGATAATGGGAGTTTGTATGTCGCATTTGGCACATAAGGCGAAGCAAGGAAGGAGATTATTATGTACTGGAATTATAGAGTTGTGGAATTTATCAATAAACAGAACAAACCTTACTTTGAGATATGCGAAGTTCATTATGATGAAAACGATAAGCCTCATATGTGGGGTGAAATAATGCCTGCCGAATCATTAGATGAATTAAAAGATGATTACGAGTATATGCGTAAAGCATTTGAAAGTCCTGTATTGAAAGTAGTTGATGATAAATTAGTACAAGTGACAGAATAATGTAGCAGTACGAATATAATGTGTATAAAAGATAAGGTACTTATACAACTAACGGGTAGCTTTAGTTCAACAAGGTAAATAAGAAAAGTCGATTCCTAAATGTCATAGGAAATCGATTTTCTTTATGGATTGAAACTGCTTATCGTTGGAATTCCACATTGAACTAAACTTTGATTTGAGAACTAGTGAATAGTTTTTCACCTCTCTTCACCCGCAAGCCCACCAAATTACGGTTTGGTAATAGGTTCTTCCTCGCGTATATGTATATACGAATATATGAATATATCTAATCATTCAAGACACTTTTTCCTTTTATAAGGCACTACCTGTAGTTAGGGCTAAACGGCTTATTTTAGGGAGTTGTCGAAGAAAAGAATAGAAAAGAATAGCGCAGAAGAATGTTTTTGATGCTTAGAGGAGATCTCTATGCCCATTTACTATCCCAGCACCAGGAGATTGTTTTGGTTTCATAGGTAGGAAAGTTATCCATTCTTCTCGACCAAAAACGTTTCCATTCTGCGCAAATCGAAATTGCAAAAACACGGGGGCAACTAACCCCCGTGCTGAATTACCTTTGATTCTCTAACGAAAAATTCAATCCTTTTTGATAATATTCCTTCTTCATTTCTTCCGGAACCATATTTCCACCAGTCCCCCAAATAATGTGTGTACCTTTACTCATTTTTTCTGTTAAATTATGCTTCAGTAAATACTCGGTGCCTTCTTTCCCTAATTTAATCGGGCCAATCATGCCTGCTAGTGCTGAAGGTTCTAAATGAATCCCCTCTGTATCAACTAGTTCCTTTAATAACTTATACAATTGTTCATCGCTAACCGTATAATTCCCACTTAGAAACGGCTCTATCGTTTTACCAACAAATCCAGATGGTCTTCCTACAGCAAGTCCATCAGCGTCTGTTACATTATCAAGACCTATATCTTGAACAGAAATTTTATCATGAAGGCCTGTCATTAACCCAAGTAACATACATGGCGAGTGGGTAGGTTCTGCAAAGAAACAGTGAACATGGTCTTGATACAATAACTTCAAACCAAAAGCGATCCCGCCAGGACCACCGCCTACACCACATGGAAGGTAAACAAACAATGGATGATCTTCATCAACTGTTATCTCTAACTCTTCTAATTGTTTTTCTAACCGAGATGCGGCTACTGTGTATCCTAAAAATAGATCATGGGAATTTTCATCATCTACAAAATAACATGCAGGATCCCCATCTGCTTGGCGTCGGCCTTCCTCTACGGCTTTACTATAATCAGATTCATATTCAATTACAGTCACATTTTTGCTGCGGAGTAAGTCTTTTTTCCATTGTTTTGCATCCGCCGACATATGCACGGTCACATTAAAACCTAACTTTGCACTCATGATGCCAATACTAAGTCCTAAATTTCCAGTCGAGCCTACTGCGATGGAATAGTGAGCGAAGAATGTTCGAAACCGATCACTCGCTAAAATGGAATAGTCATCTTGAATCGTCAACAATTGATGTTGAAGCGCTAATTCTTCTGCATGTTTTAGCACTTCATAAATCCCGCCTCTTGCTTTTATAGACCCGGATATCGGAAGGTGACTATCACACTTAAGCAATAATTCACCTACTATCGGTTGTTGATACTCCTGCTCTAAGGATTGTTTCATGGAAGGAATACGCACTAAAGGAGATTCGATTATCCCATTCATCTTTTTTGTTTCAGGAAATACTTTAGCAATATATGGAGCAAAGCGTTTTAACCTTTCCTCTGCATCCTTTACATCATCTTGACTAAGGGGGGATTTTTTAATTCCTTTTTCAAACTGTTCAATATTAGGATTTAACCACAATACTTCCTTCATCGAAGTGAGTTTGTCTAGTAAAGGATACTGTTCTTTCCATGTTTTTAGATCTCTGAATTCAAGCTCGTTCACGTTGATCGTCCTCCTCATTGATGTCATTCTAGTCATTCAAAAAGCAAAATATAAATTAACAAACGTTAAATTAAATTTAACATACACATTTTTAATTGTTAAGTATTATTTGAAAATGTTAAATTATAATTAACATTTAATCCTCAAGGAGTGCATAGTCATGGAAAATATCGATATTGGGAAGAAGCTTGAAAAATATAGAAAAGGGAAAAACTTAAGCATTCGAGAATTAGCAAAGTTAGCTGAAATCACGCCTTCTATGTTGAGCCAAATCGAACGTGGCTTAGCAAACCCTTCGATTCAGACGCTTAAAGTGTTAGCGAAAACCCTCGACGTTCCGACATTTAGTTTTTTCATTGAAGAAACAAACACGGTTGATTTAGTCGTTAGGGCTAGTCACCGAAAGAAAATGATCACTGAAAACATATCGTATGAGCTCGTTTCTCCTGATTTTACTGGAAAGCTTGCAACAGCCATTATGAATTTACCACCAAACACGGCTTCCTCTGAGAAACAATTGGGACATACTGGAGAAGAAGTTGCTTTTGTCTTAGAGGGGAAAATTATAGTATTTCTAGAGGACGAAGAATACCTCTTGGAAACTGGGGATAGTGTAAAAATACCTGCACAAATGAAGCATAAGTGGGAAAATAAGTTTAATGAACATGCTGCCATACTGTTTTCGGTGACGCCACCAGCGTTTTAATTTTCGGATTGAGTTGGCTTTTTTTGTTTCACATTCGGAATATATTGAGTCTTGGGAGAAAGAAGAAGTGTAGAAATTGCATAATCTATTTCATATTTACGGAAACGCCAATGATTTCATTTTGCGATCAACATTCACAATACGTTCGATTGATTTTACATTAGTTGAGGACCACTCACTTTCTCCTCAACTTCAACAACTTCCGTTTGAAAAAGATAATCAATTTATTAGGGCTTTCGTTTATTTGAGTAACCTTCATGAAGAACATTATTTGCTAATTGAAGAATGTGCGCTAAAAAATACATTTGTAGAAAATTTAGTTCACTGTGAATTTTATGATGCAAATCTAGATGTATTTCTTGAAGATGGGCAGTCAAAAAACGTTGCCATTCTTCGGAAAACTTTTCTATTCTGCGCAAACCGGAATCGAAAAGAAACAGGAGATCGGTGCCTATAGAGAGAGAGGAGCGCTTTGCTGAGCAGCTTACGCAAGCACTTCTTCAGCATCACAAGCAATCCGTGGTGTGAGGGGCCTCCCTAACATCCCCAACACGTTAGAAAGACACATCTTGCCCAATATAGGGCGAGATGTGTCCTTCCGTATCGACCAAAAATGGCAACCTCATCCCATATTGAGATTGCCTTCTTTAGGAATTATTTATTCCGTGCTCTCTCCCACATTTGCTGAGATTAGATTACTCTGCACATTATTAGTTTAAGCCATCCATAAAAGCTTCAATTTCTTGCTGTGTTTTGCGGTCCTTACTAACAAATCGGCCCACTTCATTACCTTTATCGTAAGCAAGAAAACTTGGAATCCCATATACATCTAATTCGATACATAGATCGATGAATTGATCGCGGTCAATCTTCACAAAATGATAATTACTATACTTTTCTTCTATGGTAGGCAATATCGGATCAATGACACGACAATCCCCACACCAATCTGCTGAAAAAACAAATAGCGTATGTTCACCTTTTTTTAGTTCTTCAAATTGCTCCATCGATTGTAAATTTTCCATATAAAAACCTCCTTACTACCTGTTATTTTTCTAATAATACCATATTTCAAAAATGCTTTATTTACTATTTCACACAAATATAAGGGAAATTAATTTGAGTAAAATAACAAATTGGCAGGTTATACGTTCATTTTTACCAAAAACGTTGCCATTCTTCGGAAAACTTTTCTATTCTGCGCAAACCGAAATCGAAACGAAACAGGAGATCGTTACCTAGAGAGATAAACGCTTTACTGAACAGCTCACGCACGCACTTCTTTCAGTCTAAGTAATCGTGCTCATTAGGTACCGAGGGATTTTCACCAATTGGAATGTCTACAATTTCAACCATGATGGTAAAAATAATACTTAAACGAAAACAGATAATCAATAATATTAAACATTAAATTAATATTATTTATTTTTTTGTATGAATAAATCAACTTTATTGTTTGTATTTTTAATCATTTGTTATACAATATAATCGAATCAACAAAAAGGAAGGGTTTCATTATGGCTTATAAAGTAATCACAAATTGTCCTGTCTGCAGTAAAACATTGAAAATTACAAAATTGCAGTGCTCTCATTGTCACACCACCATTGAAAATGAGTTTGAATTATCTAAGCTGGCATCCTTATCAAAGGATCAGCTTCATTTTGTGGAAGTATTTTTAACATGCAGAGGAAATATCAAAGAAGTTGAAAAAGAACTGGGGATTTCCTATCCAACGGTTCGAGGCAAGCTAACAGACATCATTTCATTCCTTGGATATGTGGAGAAGAAGAAAAATGAAGTAGACGAGAAAAAAGTTGTCACCATGTTGGAAAATGGCGAAATCACACCAGAAGAAGCCATTAAGCTCTTAAAAGAGGAATAGGGAGGAATTTATTATGAAAGAGGAAATTAAACGAGTGTTAACAATGGTTCAAGAAGGGAAGATTGATGCGGATACGGGATCCGAACTGATTCAAGTATTAAAAGAGAAAGAAGAAACCGGTAATACGCTTGTTGAAAAACCGGCAAAATATTTAGATAAAACATTAAAAATCCGTGTGGTATCAGCCGAAAATGATAATGTCATAGTCAATTTGCCGATAAAACTTGTCAAAGCAGTATTAATGGCTGGACACAGCATCGCAGCGAGTATTCCTCAATCCGAAAAATACGTGAAAGATATCGACATAAGCCTTATTCTGGAAGCAATCGAAAACGAATTAGATGGCCAAATTGTTGATATTCAATCGGCAAACGGGGATACCGTTTCGGTCATCATTGATTAGTGATTTGCTTATGATTCATGTCAAAGTGAAAGCAAAAGATGTTCGGTTTACCCTCCCCATTCCATATGCCTTTTTAAACATGGCTCTTTCCATTTTGTGTTCAAAATTTTTTCAGCAACTTGCAAAAAAATGGACAAAAAAGCACTTCGATAGAGAAAAACTGGACTTTACATTTCCACTAATAGACAAAAAAACGCTAAAGCCTATTGTTAAGGAACTGAAAAATTATAAAGGCCTCGTGCTAGTAGATGTCAAAGCTAAAGACGGTACAGAGGTTAAGGTTCGACTATAATTTTTTATCGACTACACCGACCACTGACATGCATTTTGAAGAAAAAAGGGAGTTCGTTTTCAATAAAGGCGTCCCCTATTTCCTGTACAATGTACTCCGTTATTTTGCAAAAGCGCCCGATTGTTGAATAACATGACTGGCGTTTTTTAAACTACTTTATTATCTCTGTACAAATACAGGTATAGGGTTAGCAATGAATGCTGCTAAAGGGGATAAAGCTATAATTGTTATTCCTGATAATGGGGAACGTTACTTAAGTATGGACGGGTTGTTTGAAGTTTCTAATTGAGTAGCCCTAGCTCAATACGCAGCAATTCGAAAAACATCTCGCCCAAAATAGAGCTAGATGCTGTCCTTCCTTATGTAAATAGGAGGTAATACGTTCCTATCCACCAAAACGTTTCCACTCTTAGGAAAACTTTTCTATTCTGCGCGAAAAGAAACAGGATTTCCCTGCCTATAGCGAGAGATGAACGCTTTACTATAAAGCTCACGCAAATACTTCACCAGTATCATGAGCATTTGGTGGAGTGAGATTTCATCTTTTTTCTACCTTGCAAATTTCTACTTTTGCGAGGTAGATTATTGCTATTGTTTTCGGAGTTGTTTGTATGGCGCTTGAATACGATGGTCGCGCCTGTATCGAGGACAGACTTTTTGTAGGGGCCATCACTTATTTCTGTTGTATAATGGCGATTAGACTTTAAACGCATCAAAGACAACGGGATGACCCCTTGTTTGAATGGGGGCTTGTGTTATGAACATTGATTATATTTCAGACTTACATTTGGATTTTTACGTAAAGCGGGAAGGTAGCCAGGAGAAGTTTGAACAAAAGACATTTCGTTTTTTAGAAGGGCTACTACCCATCGAATTGGGTGATGTACTTGTCATTGCGGGTGACATTTCACATTTTAATGCGCAGAGCGGCCTCACGCTAAAGTACTTTTCTAGTCGATATAAGCATGTCTTGTTCGTACTCGGGAATCACGATTATTATTTAACTTCCACGAAACAAGAACGAAAATACCATCAGAACAGTCACGAACGCGCACTGGAATTGCTTCAAATGATTGAGCGTTTACCTAATGTGACGCTGCTACAAAAGTTTGAAAAGGTAACCGTTGAGGGCATTACGTTTGCGGGTGCGACCAATTGGTATTCCTTAGAAGACTTTGCCGATTTACAATACTTCCGGACTGTATCAAATGATTCGGTGATGATTCAAGGAATGGAACTTGCACATGAACATACCGAGGAACAAAACCATTATCGCACACTAGATGAAGTAGATGTTTGTATAACCCATGTCCCACCTCTACTCATTAACAGCCATAAGCGCTATTCTACGACTTCTTGCTATTTAAACGAGTTAAAGGTGATAAAGGCACCACACTATATTTTTGGTCATTGTCATGAACAAAACATCTATCAAAAAGCTGATATACATTTTTATATTAACGCGCTTGGTTATCCAAGTGAACAATTAATACAGCAAATTAGATCGTTTACACTCATATAACAAACGCGTCCCGAAAAACATGTTTTTCAAGACGCGTTTACTTTAGGCTGGCACATGAATCCTAATCGTGCCAGCCTTTTCAACCTCTATTGTTAGTTCGAGTCCGTTTTCTGCGGCATACTTTTCTATTCTTTTCATTTCTATTCTTTCCTACGCTACTCCATCTCAAAATGCCCATTTTCGGTATTCACGCCAGTATCCCAACTACTCTAACCAGTTTGTTACTCCTGTTACTGATTGATTTTCGTAAAGCTCCCGTTTGAGACCTAACAGTAGATCAGAAATCGCCAAGGGTATTAAAGAAATTGCCTTTGCTTTGAACAGTGGAAAAAAACATCTTTTAGATAGGTTTTTAATTTTTATAGAATACTAAATAGGCTTGGTTCATTTTCAGTAGAACCGAGCCTAATCTGTTTTAACTACTTTGATTTTTATTGAACTAAACTGCCCTGTTAGCCATCCAGAGGCAGTATCATACCCTGTAAGTGCCGCAAAGATTATTGCGCTTTTTAAAAAAGCTTGTTGAAAAAAACGGTACTTCCTTAACAAGCTGGGTACCTGCGAAGGTACACCTTTATTTATTCTTCACCAGACTAATTTTCAATAAATTTATGGAACTTTCTAACTATTTTGCGATTATAATCAAACCGTTTACAACCTCCCTTCGTTTCCTTTGATAGTAACGTTAAAAAAACATGTATAAAATGGAGGAAGAATCATGAAAAAGACCGTTTTTCTATCAGCTTTACTTCTCTTTGTCATTACGGCTACCGGATTGTCAGCCTATGCAAAAATGGACCGTAAGCCGGCGTCCCAGACGACACCAAATTCCATCCAAAGTGATCATGTCATCCGGGTGTACGGACCAGGCGGACCACTTGGACCGATCAAGGAAGCTGCTGAACATTTTTCAGCTGAAACGGGAATCAAGGTCGAAGTAACAGCCGGACCAGAGGGCAATTGGATCAGCCAGGCAAAGCAAGATGCAGATATTATTTTCGGTGGCTCCGAATATATGCTGCAGGACTTCACCTTTAACCACCCCGAAATGATCGATACTAAATCACGAACGGAGCTTTACCCGCGTGCTGCAGGAATATTGGTGAGGAAAGGTAATCCTAAGAAGATTGAAAGCCTGGAGGATTTAACGAAAAAGGGAGTCAAAATAATCGATGTGAATGGGGCTGGCCAGCTTGGCCTGTGGGAAGACCTGGCAGGCAGAAAAGGGCTGATCGAAGGCATTTCCCAAAATATTAACCTTTCTGTAAAGTCGAGTGCCGAAGCCATTGAACGATGGAAATCGAATTCCAGCCTGGACGCCTGGATTACCTATGAATCGTGGCATTACCGTCTCCAGGATGTGACCGACCTGGTCGAACTGCCCGAAGAAGAAAAGCTCTATCGTGGAACGCCGATCGTCCTGACGAAAATCACCGATCAGAAAAAAGAGGCACAGCAATTTATTGATTATTTAAAAACAGAAGAATCTCACCAAATCTTTCAAAAATGGGGCTGGAAGTAAGGGCGAGCCTGAAATCTAAAAAACTGGGAGGAACATACATGAAAAAAGGAATTTTTACGCTCACGATACTTTCGATTATTTTTGCTTTGGCTGCCTGTGGAAAAAGCACTGAGGAAAAAACAGAGCCGGATCAACCCGATCAAGCCCAAACGGAACAAACAAAATCGGAACAAGCCCCGGCTGACAACCTTCAGCTTTTGGAGAATGAGAAAGTTGGAGAGTACCTGGCGGATCCACAGGGAAGGGCCCTGTATTACTTTAAAAAGGACGAAGCAGGAAAAAGCAATTGCAGCGGAGACTGCCTGGCAATCTGGCCGGCATTTACCCAGGAGGATTTCGCCGTCCCGGAAGGTTTTGACAAAAAGGATTTCGATACGATCACAAGAGAAGACAACGGGGAGAAGCAGGTCACGTACAAAGGCTTTCCTCTCTATTATTTTGCAAAAGACCTACAAGAAGGGGATGTAAACGGACAAGGAGTAAAAGATGTATGGTTTGTCGTAAACAGCGAAACAGAATTTGAATAAGCCTGCCCAGGGAACGATCAGTCGCGGTCGTTCCCATCTTTACTTTTAAAATAGTATAATGGCAATATATTTTTATCCAATAACAGGGAGTGCCACATGAAAGAAAATTACGATGCGGAATTAATGAGATTGGTAAACGAAAAACACGGTCACGCATTAGAGGAGCTTTATGATCGATATATAAAGCTTGTTTACGGCTTCGTTATGAAGTTTTGTAATGGGAATGAGGGTAAGACGAAAGAGATTATTCAGTTGGTCTTTTTGAGGCTATGGACAACAAACAGCCATTACGATCCCGCTCAAGGCAGCTTTGTAAATTGGCTCCTCACGATTACTCGCAATATTTGCATTGACTACCACCGCAAAGAGAAGAGGCATACGCAACACTATCAAGAGGAACATGAAGATATCGCCGACCTTGCCAATGCAATCGAGCAACGAGTAAATACGAATGATATTGAGATGGCGAAAAACAAATTGCCGACGGCGCAAAGAAAATTAATCGATTTGCTTTATTGGAAAGGGTATTCTCTTTCAGAGATCGCCAAGCTGGAACAAGAACCGCTCGGCACGATTAAAAGTAGGCTGCACCAAGCTCTTAAAGGTTTGAGGAAACATCTGGAATTGGAGGATATAAAATGAGAAGGGATTGTGATCATTTAATTCCATATATAGCAAGTGAACTCAAAGAGCGCGAACGCATGGCCTTTGATGAACATTTAAAGAATTGTACGGAGTGTAAGAAAGAATATCAGGAATTGTCCCAGGCCTGGCATGCTTTGCCATTTGATTATACCGAAATCGAGGTTCCTGAATCGCTAAAAGGCGAGGTGCTGGGGTTTGTTTTTGATCACCAAACGAAAAGTGGTACGGAAACATTCATGGCTAAAATGAGCAAGCTTGCCATGATGTTCAAAAGCCATTTCACTCCAGTTTCAACCAGTATCGTGGCCTTCTTGTTGCTCGCGATTATTGGCCTTGGAATAGCGAATGTACAGGAAAAAAATCGCCATGCCGAAAATATACCCATTGAGATTTTAACAGCCATTCCCTTAAAAGCAGCCAATCAAAGCCACCCGGGAACAAACGGCATCGCATATATTGTCCAGCAGGGATCAGAGAAAAATTTGGTGGTGCAGGTTCATGAATTACCCGGTGTCGAAGGTTCACAGGTTTACCAGGTTTGGCTGCTGAAAAACGGCACGAGGGAAAATAGCGGCATATTCAAGCCGGACGAAAACGGATCCGGAATACTGACCTACCAGCTCGCCGAAGGGCAGACTTTTGATCAAATCGGCATCACCGTCGAACCGGACGCCAACAGTAGCCAGCCAAGGGGAGACAAAATAGCCGGGTCATAGATGGTAACAGAAAAGGACAGATACATTTTAAATATCTGGCTAACCTTATATTACGAACGGGTGCTAATGTTCAAGAAACTTACCCAAAAATGATCAAACTTTTTTATGAAAATTCCATCTGTATTCTAAAAGGTAATGAAGGCACCACACTATATTTTTGGTCATTGTCATGAACAAAACATCTATCAAAAAGCAGATGTACATTTTTATATTAACGCCCTGGGATATCCAAGTGAACAATTAATACAGCAAATTAGATCGTTTACTTTAGGCTGGCACAAGAATCCTAATCGTGCCAGCCTTTTTCAACCTCTCTTGTTAGTTTGAGTCCATTTTCTGCGGCATACTTTTCTATTCTTTTCTATTCTTTCCTACGCTACTCCATCTCAAAATGCCCATTTTCGGTATTCACGCCAGTATCCCCAACTACTCTAACCAGTTTGTTACTCCTGTTACTGATTGATTTTCGTAAAGCTCCCGTTTGAGACCTAACAGTAGATCAGGGTTTATACGCGTATACGTAATAAAGTTCTTCCCCTCCACACTAGATAATCGGTTTAAATACGGTATGCAGTCGTTCGTGTCGTGCCCGTCAATCCGTCCGCTGACCGCTCCCCGTCTTTTCCGAACACTCCACTCACTTTGTATCACTGTAAAACGATATTCCCCTGCCAAGCATCATGGGCACTCATTCAAATACCGATTTCCCCTTCCGAAAGTCAGTTAAAATTGGTTTGCTGCAAAACTAGTTTCTTCCTTCTGCATGTGGGTTGTTTCTCTCTCCGCTCTGTCTATGTTTCCCTATCCTCGTTCTAAACTCCGTTAATTGAAAACGATGCTGCATTATAGACAATGCCTGATAACATAAGGTTTTAAGCAAGTCCTCCTCGGTCAATATTGTGGGTTAAAATTGCTTTTATGACCGGATACTAATTTGAACCCTCGATTTGAACCTAAAACAAACTAACTTTCATCAAGAAATTCAATGCGTTCTTCCTCTAAAAATTGGGGATTAATTCGCTTATATGTTGAAGAGGCTGACTCCCTTAATGGCACCGTACCCTATGCTAAAAATCCCATAAAATACGCCTCTTGTACAACCTGGCACAGAAGCCAATCCACCGCACTTGCATACCCGACACTCATGAATGCATGCTCTTGCTAGCGATCATCTGGAATAATTTCAAGCGCATTCATACCATCTAATATGTACTTATAATCATCATGATCTAAATCAGTTGCTAGAATTGCAGAAAGGCCATGTACAAACATCCACATTGCCTGATCAAAACGATACTAATTCTTCGTTGTATCAAGCTGCTTATGTGTTTCATACATACACCACTCCCGATAATTCGGTATTTCAGCTGATTTTGCTACCCGAATTCCCATTTCACGTACTGCTTTTCTACGTATTTAAAGGGACTTATGATCAAAGCCGTCATGCTAGCCCCTTTTCTCTAAAGAAAATGTAAACATCGATGAAGCCTTGCTGTTACTGGATTCTCTCTGGCTCTATGCACAGAAATGTTTACAAACTTCGCTCAGATTCCTTTTTCAATGCACTGAGCAAATAGTTGTAAACATTTCAATGAAAAATCGCTTATAAACCCTTATACAGTGCATGTTTACACCATGTTCAATTGCGTAACTCAACTTTCGCAGTTTAAGCTCGGAAAAGAGTACCAAGATCGTTGTTACGACATGTTAAACCGTCACACAACAATTGTTTTCACCCGCTACATTACCTGCCCAGTTAGTTCAATAATGACTATTAATATTATACTGTTAGCTTACCTTCAAAAAACGTTATAGACTTACCAAAAAGAAAAATGTTATCATCCAATACTTTAACTTTAATAATTCCCCCTCTTTCTGAAGCCTGATAAGCTGTAAAATCGGTTTTATGTAATTTATTTTTCCAATATGGTCCTAAACAACAATGGGATGAACCATTTACATAATCTTCAATTATTCCTTGAGATGGAGAAAAGAAACGAGAAACAAAGTCGAATTCATTTTCGTTAGAATGACTGGTAACAATAACCCCTCGAACTGGTAATTGTGCAATTAAATCTATATTAGGTTTCATATTCCTTACAATTTCTTCTGATTCCACTTCAACTAAGTAGTCGAGTCTGCTCTTGCCTACATACACAGGTTTAACACCTAAAGCCTTGATTAATAATTCTGGGGCAACCACGTTCTCTTCAATAATTGCAGGAAACTGTAATTGAACCCAACCATCTATTAAATGCGCTTTAAGAACGCCACTTTTTGTATGAAAGGTAATAGATTTCTCTTTATCAACAAATCCTTTTTCCCACAAAAAGTATGAACTTGCCAGTGTTCCGTGTCCGCAAATTTGTATTTCAGTGGATGGGGTGAACCAGCGTAGATGATATTCACCATTTAAGAAATCGATAAACGCTGTGGTTGGTAAGTTAATCTCTTTCGCAACTGTCTGCATCCAACTACTATCTTTTACGTCACTTAAAAAACAAACAGCAGCTGGATTTCCTCTAAAGGCTTGTTCTGTAAATGTATTTATAATCGACAATTCCATCTTTAATTCCCACTTTCAATTATTTAACCAATAATACTTAAAGTTCTCTCACAAATGTCTTAATTCCTTCTTCAACTATCCTACTGCGTTAGTTTAAGTACATTTCTTCACAATCATCTCACTTCTAAAAAATCTATAGAGGTGCGATGATTTTAATCAAACTTTATTACAAATTATCAATCTTTTTTACAAAGCTTCAAAAGAAGGATACCCCAAAACGTTCGGCAATCTCTTTTATGAGCTTTGCGAAGATGAAAAATACATCGATTACCTCACTGCCTTACAATCCCTTCTAAATATCTTCCAAACTTTAGCGGAGGTTGTTTTAAACGTCAAATGACTAAATGGTTGACCGCTTTACCTAGTTAGATCAAGCACTTCCTCGACATCTAGGGGTGCGAAAATTGAGGTATCAAATAAAAAAATCACATATAAATGTGACATAGATCACCCTATTTAATCGTTAGCTCTTTAATATGTATTTTTAGACGTCTCGCACAATTCATTATTCTAATTCTAATTGTTTGGATATCATTTAAATTAGAAAACTTTATCTGAAGCAGTACTTCTCTTTTCAAATCCCGAGACTGTCAATATTTTTGTGTAAATGACTTTTCAGCCTCTTCAAGAAGATCGTCACTTCGGTATTTAATTGAGCTTGTTCGGAGGTTTGATTTAGGTTTCTGCCCTTGCGAATTACTTCGATTTCAAGTTTTCAAACATTTCTTCGAGTGCTACACGTGCTTTATTAAATCCAATATGACAACGTGTGGCGAAGCGCTCGTTGTCATTTTCAAATTGCGTCACTAAGAAGCGTTCCAGCGATTCTTCGTTCGGAAATTGTTCTTTACGTTTCGTATATTTCTTGATTTGTTTATTAAAGGACTCGATTAAATTGGTCGAATAAATACTTCGCCAAATGTCTTTGGGAAAGTCATAAAACGTGAGTAGATAGTGGTTTTCTCGCAAGGATTTCACGACTTTGCCATAGGGCTTTTCCCATTTTTCACAGAACGTATCGAGCGCTTTTTGACCTGCTTCAGCGTCTGTTACTTGATGGACTTTCTTAAAGTCATCACAGATTCCCTGGCGATCTTCCACGCGTACTTTATGTGAAATATTGCGCGCCACATGTACTAAACAAGTTTGATACTGAGCTTTTGGAAAAACGGTTGTGATGACGTCTACCATGCCCTTTAAGCCGTCTGAAATAAATAACAGCACATCTTCAACACCACGTTTAATTTATTTGCAATAAAGCAAATTAAAGCTGAAATGAATTGATTTATTCATTTTTTAACATTCGATAACCCACGCCGATATGTGTTTGGATATACTTTGGTTGCGTTGAATCTGTTTCGATTTTTTTTCGTAACGTTGCCATAAAGACACGTAAAGAGGCGACATCATTTTCCCACGTACTACCCCAAATTTCCTTTGTAATGTAGTTATGAGTCAGTACTTTTCCTACATTTTTAGAAAGTAGCACGAGCAGTTTATATTCAATTGGTGTAAGATGCAGTTCCACATCTTTTAAAAAGGCACACCCAGCCACATAATCGATTTTTAAGTCTCCATTTGTAAAGTGAAGGTTTTGTTGTGGACCTTCTGATTGATAATAGTGAATACGGCGAATCGCCACTCGTAATCTTGCAAGTAATTCCTCGATTGAAAAGGGCTTCGTCAAATAGTCATCTGCACCAGCATCAAGCGCTTCAATTTTATCTTGATCCATACTTCGAGCACTTACGACGATAATGGGCATAGTGGACCAAGAACGGATTTTTTTAATAATCTCTATGCCGTCCATATCAGGTAATCCTAAATCTAAAATAACGATATCAGGATTATGAGAAACCGCTTCTAAAATTGCCTGGCTTCCACGAGATGCAGTATGAAATTTATATTCTTGGGTTTCCAGTGTTATTGATATAAGATTTTTGATTGCTTCATCATCTTCTACAACTAAGACGAACGGTTTACTCATAAATTTTCACCTCTTCAGCTTGTAATGTGAATCGGAAAATCGTTCCTTTTGGATGACGGTCGTGTACTGTTAATGTACCACCATGTGCGGAAATAATCGACTTACATAAAGCTAAACCAATGCCCATACCACGTCTGCTATCCGATATACTTTTGTGGGCTGTATAAAACATTTCAAAGAGTTTCTCTTTTACTTCATTTGAAATACCGTCGCCATTATCTGCGATATCAACGATAATCCAATCGTTTTCTTTCTTCGTTGAAATCGTAATCTCAGAGCCAACAGATGTATACTTAATCGCATTATCAATCAGGTTAATCAGCACTTGAACAATTAATCGTAGGTCGAGTTTCGCCATTAAAAAACCTTCTGCACAATCGACTTTCATGATATGCTCACGGCTTTTCCGATTCACGTGGAGAAGCGCTTCATTGATGACCTCATCAATTAATTCAGCCTCCATTTGGATATTCATCGTACCATCTTCAATTCTTGTAATAGATAGTAAATTTTCAACTAAGTTGATTAACCACTGGGCATCATTATAAATATCCTCATATAATCGTATTTTTTTATCTTCGTCTATACTAAATTCGTTATTCAATAAGATATTCGCATTCCCTGAAATCGTAGTCAGTGGGGAACGCAAATCATGGGAAATGGCACGTAATAAATTGGCTCTTAATTCTTCATTTTTAGCTTGAGTTGCAGCTTCTTCTCGTTTACGTATGAAGTGCTCTTTTTCTAATGCGAGGGCACATTCCCCAAGCATTGATAAAACTAAATTATTTTCTAATGTATCGAGCGTTTTATTTTGTTTTAGTGCAATGCCAATGACACCATACACATCAAGGTTTGTTCGGATAGCTAAGTATAAACATTTCGCACTCCCCAGCGTATTTGTCGTCGCACCGGCATGTTTGTTATTTTTAAATACCCAAGCAGCAACCGCTTGTTCATTGTCTGTAATGAATTCAGAGCGGTCTGTTGCGTCTTGTTCAAGAAATACGAATGGTTGTGCTAAATTTTGTTCATGGATTGGGTAGTACACGACGCTATGATTCAGTAATTTGACAAGCTGTTTAGCTGTTGTCGCTAAAATACCTTCTTGATGCGTTTCTTGTTGAAGCAGTTGATTCGTTTCAAGTAACACTTTTGTTCGGTAAGCCGTTTCCGCTGAATGTTGTGCTTGAATTTTTAATTTACTTGCTAACGTGCCAATAATAAAGGCTGTAATGAACATAATTACAAATGTGACTTGATAGCTCGGTTCATAGGCTGCAAGTGAATAAATCGGATACGTGAAGAAGAAATTGAACGCAATAACACTAAGCGCAGCCATTAAAATACTACAAAAGAGATTCGCTGTGATGATTGCCGTGCCGAGTACACCAAGCATATACATATTTATAGTGTTCGTGTTACTAAAATTGAAGGTTTGGAATACAATGCCGATAGCCGTTGTGATTGCTAATATTAGCGCGACTTTCAGTAAGTCCATTCCACTGCACCATGATGATTTTTTCACAGCCTTTTTCTTTTTATACGGTTCAGCTTGTTGGTCTGGAATGACGTAGATATCTAGATTTGGTGATAAATTTGTTAGTTGCTCGGTAAACGATTTTTTTATGCGAAGAAAATTTCGTTTTGTGTTTGAGCGTCCAATGACTACCTTTGTAACACGCGTATAACGGGCGAACTCGGATATTTGGAAGGCAACATCTTCTCCATAAACTTTCTCAATATTCGCTCCTAATTGTTCCGCAAGACGCATATTTTTGCGAAGTCTTTCTTTATTTATATCCGACCAATTGTCAAAGGAAGGTGTTTCTACAAACAAGGCTGTAAAATGCCCCTTAAACGCACTGGTCATTCTCGCAGCTGTTCGGATAATTTTCGTATTTGACGGGGAAGAGGATAGGCAAACTAAAATATGTTCCCCTGGATTTAAACTGCTTTTCGACGATGATTTACTTTTTTCTGCTACACGATTTACCCGGTCTGCAGTTCGTCTTAGCGCAATTTCCCGTAATGCTACTAAATTATCCAAATTGAAAAAGTGATTCATCGCTTTTTCTGCTTGGTCTTGTTTATAAATTTTCCCTTCATTTAGGCGTTCAAGTAAATCTGCAGGCTCAATATCAACAAGCGTTACTTGATCGGCTTCATCAAATACATGGTCTGGAATCCGCTCACGTACAACGACACCTGTAATCGATGCGACTAAATCATTCAAACTTTCGATATGCTGCACATTGATTGTTGTATAAACATCGATACCTGCCTTCAAAAGCTCTTGGATGTCTTGATATCGTTTTAGATGTCTTGCTTGTTCTAAATTCGTATGGGCAAGCTCATCGACTAAAATTAACTGCGGTTTTCTTAATATAACTGCATCTAAATCAAGTTCATGCAAGATCATGCCTTTATGTTGCACTTTAAGGGGGGGCAATTGCTCAATCCCTTGTAAAAGCGCCATTGTTTCAGGGCGTGCATGGGGCTCGATATAGCCTGCAACTACATCAACACCGTGTTCTTTTGCTAAATGAGCTGCTTTTAACATTGCGTACGTTTTACCAACACCAGCTGCATAGCCAAAGAAGATTTTTAAATGACCCTGATATTTTTCTTTTTTGATCATTAGTATTCTTTTTAAAATCGCATCAGGATTTTCTCGCTCGAAGCTCATCGTCATCCCTCGTTTTTATTTCAAGATTTTCATTAGCATAACCTAGAAAAAATTAATGCAGTATTAGTATATATCTGTCTGACATTAAGATAGTATAAAGATTTTTTTTTATGAATCTACTATTCTATGTTCACTGAAATTTCTACTTCCTTTTATCCGCTTTTCAAAATCTTAATGCGTTCTTAATTTTAAACGCCTTTTTCCTAACACCGTATTAATTTCGAATTTAGTATTCTTGTATTCGAAGGGAGGAATGGTGATGCAAATAGTTTTAAGTGCCATTGGAGTAATAGCTGTTATTTTACTCATTTACTATATGGTGATTTTGCTAAGGGGTGATGAAAGTTGATGAACTTAATTTTGCAATGTGGCTTGTATTTAGCCATTCTCGTCTTATTAGCAATCCCTTTAGGACATTATATTGGGAAAGTGATGAACGGAGAGAAAGTATTTCTATCAAGCTTATTCAAGCCACTCGAACAAGTTATTTATAAAGTGATGAAAATTGAAACTTCAGAGCAAATGTCGTGGAAAAAATACGCAGCCTCTGTTCTGTTATTTAGTGGTATAGGTTTTATTTTTTTATTCGTACTTCAATTAGTGCAGGGTACATTGTTCGGAAATCCACAAGGCATTGCAAATATGCCTTGGCATTTATCGTTCAATAATGCAATTAGCTTTATTACGAATACAAATTGGCAGTCCTACACTGGTGAAGCTCAAATAACGTATTTAGTGCAGGCACTCGGATTAACTGTTCAAAACTTCGTATCTGCAGCGACCGGGATTGCAGTATTATTTGTACTAATTCGAGGGTTTATCAGTGTGAAAGGTAAAGGGCTCGGCAGTTTTTGGGTTGACGTCACAAGAGTGAATTTATACGTACTTTTACCAATCAGTTTTATGATCACGCTTGGTTTATTGTCACAAGGTGTCGTGCAAAATCTAAAGCCTGCAGAAACGGTGCAATTACTCGAGCCGATTGCGATTGCTGAAGATGGAACAATTATTGACTCAGCACAAATTGATGTGGAATCGAAGGAAGTATTTGTGGATGGGGAATTGGTTACGAATGCACAAATTATTACCGAGCAGTTTGTACCGATGGGACCAGCAGCAAGTCAGATTGCCATAAAACAATTAGGAACAAATGGTGGTGGATTCTTTGGCGTAAACTCTGCCCACCCATTCGAAAATCCAACTGCCTTCTCAAATTTGATTGAAATGTTAGCGATTTTATTAATTCCGGTAGCACTATGTTTTACATTTGGACGAAATATAAGGGATAAAAAGCAAGGCTACGCTATTTTTACAGCGATGTTCATCATGTTAATGCTGGCAATGGCGGCGCTTACTGTTAATGAACAAATGGGTACACCTCAACTTGCCCAAGACGGAATGGTCGATCTATCCACTAACGAGCAAGCAGGTGGAAATATGGAAGGGAAGGAATCTCGTTTTGGAATTGCAGCTTCCACAACGTGGACTGCATTTACAACTGCAGCGTCGAATGGTTCTGTAAATGCGATGCACGATAGTATGACCCCACTTGGCGGTATGGTGCCAATGCTCTTAATGCAACTCGGGGAAGTAATTTTTGGTGGTGTCGGTAGTGGGCTATACGGTATGTTGTCGTTCGTGATTTTAACCGTATTTATTGCTGGGTTAATGGTCGGACGTACTCCTGAATATTTAGGAAAGAAAATCGAACCGTATGAAATGAAATGGGCTGTTCTTTGCTGTTTAGCAACGCCGATTGCGATTTTAGTAAGTGGTGGTATTGCGGCGATGGTGCCAAGTGTTGCGAATAGTTTAAATGAAGGTGGACCGCATGGTTTCTCAGAATTACTTTATGCATTTACTTCAGCAGGGGCAAATAATGGATCAGCCTTTGCAGGATTTGCAGCGAATACACCGTTTATTAACTTGAGTTTAGGTTTAGCAATGGTATTTGCTCGCTTTGTACCAATCCTTTGTACACTAGCGATCGCAGGAAGTTTGATTAAAAAGAAAACGATGGCGACAACAGCTGGAACACTTTCAACGAGCAATGGATTATTTATTTTCTTATTAATTTTTGTTGTCATTTTAGTAGGTGCATTAAGCTTCTTCCCAGCCCTTGCACTAGGACCGATTGCTGAATTTATGATTATGGTGAGTTAGGAGGTAGTAGATATGGTGACCGAATCAAAAAGTGCATTAACCGATAAAACGATGCTTATGAGAGCGATAAAAGATTCATTTGTTAAATTAAGTCCAAAATATCAAGCAGAAAATCCGGTTATGTTACTCGTTTATATTTCGGCAGTTTTAACCTCAGCGTTATTTGCGATTTCGCTGTTTGGCATTCAAGATGCATCTTCAGGATACACCTTTGCAATTGCAGTGATTTTATGGTTTACAGTCCTTTTTGCGAACTTTGCAGAAGCAATTGCAGAAGGGAAAGGGAAGGCACAAGCCGATTCTTTACGTGCAGCGAAAAAAGATGTGCCTGCGAACAAGCTTCGAAGTCTTGGTGATTTAGAAGATGTCACGGTTGTTTCATCAGTTACCCTTCAAAAAGGCGATCTTGTCATCGTGAAAGCAGGGGAACAAATCCCAGCGGATGGAGAAGTCATTGAAGGAGCTGCGTCTGTTGATGAAAGTGCGATTACAGGTGAATCAGCACCAGTCATTCGAGAAAGTGGTGGCGATAGAAGTGCAGTTACAGGTGGAACAACAGTCATTTCAGATGCATTGATTATCCGTGTGACGAGCATTCCAGGTGAGAGTTTTCTTGACAAAATGATTGCCATGGTCGAAGGGGCAGCCCGTAAAAAAACGCCAAATGAATTAGCACTGCAAATTTTACTTGTCGCATTGTCGATCATCTTTATTTTAGTAACGATATCACTCTATACGTTTTCCGCTTTTTCCGCTGATTTGGCTATGATGGAAAATCCGGTATCTGTTACAACCCTTGTTGCATTACTTGTCTGCTTAGCACCAACAACGATTGGGGCCTTGTTATCTGCTATTGGAATTGCGGGAATGAGTCGCTTAAATCAAGCAAACGTATTGGCAATGAGTGGGCGAGCAATTGAAGCAGCAGGTGATGTAGACATTTTAATGCTTGATAAAACGGGAACTATTACAATCGGAAATCGACAAGCGACGGAGTTTGTACCGGTTGATGGGGTAACAGCAGAAGAATTAGCTGATGCAGCACAGCTTTCATCTTTAGCTGATGAAACGCCCGAAGGCAGAAGCATCGTTGTTCTGGCAAAAGAACAGTTCGGTATTCGAGGTCGCTCGTTGAAAGATCAACCATTGAATTTCATTCCGTTTACGGCGAAAACACGCATGAGTGGCGTCAATTTTGAAGACAACGAAATTCGTAAAGGTGCAGCAGAAGTGATTCGTACGTATGCGGAGCAAAACGGTGGGACGTATAGTAAGCAATGTGAGGAAGCGGTGAAGCAAATCGCTGAAAAAGGCGGTACACCACTTGTTGTTACGAAAAATCACCGCATATTGGGGGTCATTTACTTAAAGGATATTGTAAAGCAAGGTGTACAAGAAAAGTTTGCGGACTTACGTAAAATGGGCATCAAAACGATTATGATTACAGGTGATAATCCATTGACTGCAGCAGCGATTGCAGCGGAAGCAGGCGTTGATGATTTCTTAGCAGAAGCGACACCAGAAGCAAAACTTGAAATGATTCGAGAATTTCAGCGGAAAGGTCACTTAGTGGCGATGACAGGAGACGGAACAAACGATGCACCAGCCCTTGCCCAAGCAGATGTAGCAGTAGCGATGAATACAGGTACACAAGCAGCTAAAGAAGCAGGTAACATGGTAGATCTAGATTCCTCGCCAACGAAATTAATTGAAATTGTTCGTATCGGTAAGCAACTTCTCATGACACGAGGGAGTTTAACAACATTTTCAATTGCGAATGACTTAGCGAAATACTTTGCGATTATCCCTGCACTATTCATCGGGTTATATCCAGAGCTCAGTAAGTTAAATATTATGCAATTGCATAGTCCAGAAAGTGCAATATTATCAGCCATTGTTTACAATGCGTTCATCATTATTGCATTAATTCCACTTGCATTAAGTGGTGTAAAATACCGTGAAGTGCCTGCTGGGAAATTGTTATCACGTAACTTACTTATTTATGGGCTAGGGGGAATTATTACACCATTTATATTTATTAAATTAATTGATATTGTGCTTGTAGCTATGGGCATGTAAAAGAAAGGAGTCCTTAAATTGAAGCGTTTAAAAGGGGTTTTATCCCGTTCGATTGTATTCTTCATTATCTTCACCCTTATTTATGGTGTTGTTTATCCAGGAATGATGACTGGCGTTGCACAGGTTGTTTTTCCTGATAAGGCGAATGGAAGTATTATTGAAGTTGATGGCAAGAAATATGGCTCCGCTTTACTCGGCCAACAATTTACCGAGGATACACATATGTGGGGACGTATTATGCAGATTGATACCGCAACCTATAAAGATGCAGAAGGGAATCAATTAATGTATGCGTTTCCTGCTAACTTAAGTTCAGCGAGTGAAGAATATGGTGCGTTGATAGCTGAACGAGTTGTAAAAATTCAAGCGGCTCACCCAGAAAAAGCAAATATGTTGATTCCTGTCGATTTAGTTACGAGCTCAGGTAGTGGTTTGGATCCAAGTATTTCTGTGGCTGCTGCAAATTATCAAGTAGAGCGACTAGCCAAAAATAATAATCTATCCATTGAGGAAGTGGAATCCATTATTGAACAATGTAGCGAATCTCGATTTTTAGGTGTTTTCGGTGAAGAAACTGTTAATGTTCTAAAAGTGAATTTAATGCTAGATGGGATTTTAGATCATGAAAAACCCGAATAGTAATTAAATAAATTCTAACCCCTAATGAGTAGTGTTAGTACTTCATACGAGCACTACTTTTTTGTTTGTAAAATGTAATTGATTTTTGTGTATGTTCTAAGTTTTTTTTTGAAACTCAAAGAGGAAAAATGCATCATTATAGTAAGCCCGTATTCAAATTACGCATATAAACATGCAGCGCCTCCCGGTACTATAAAGGGATCAATGAAAGGAGGTGTTTTCCATATGCCACAGCAAAAATTAACGATTATCCCCATCACATTACATTCTGAATTTATAAATTCCTCTGTAGCCACCTCAACAGAAGATCCCCGCATTAGAACATGTCCGATAAAAACTGCAACGGTGGAAATTTCCCTCTGTAATGGCGTAGATGAGCACATCATCCAAAGTGTGACGCTTATGTTAATTTGGCCTGCTAACCCCTCTGCCCCTCAAACATCTTGTTTTCCTCACAAACCACCATCAAAACACTAAAAATTCGAACCCGCACCAAGGTAATATTCTGCCCTAATATCTTTTTCCAACCTTCTATCACAAAGCGGTTTACTCAATACAAATTTACCTTTACACGAACCATCCCATGAAAATCTTAAAATTATAAACCACTATGAATAATTCAGGTTTAATGTTGTTTTTAAACAAAATAAAAACTTGTTAGGGACTAGAATCTCTAACAAGTTTAATTATGCCATTTTTTCAATAATCAAATAGTCTTTTGTTTTTTTTCATAACTAATGGTATTTCTCTCGCAAAAGGTAATTAAATCACTGTACACGTTTTCTGGTATAAATAAGGTTACATGAATAGAGAAACCTTTTTGTGTCTTAATAACAGCTAATTTTGACTTCCAATTTACTCGCTTGAAAATCACCTTTTTAATGTCCGAGAATGCCACCTGTTTGCTATAAATAGTTAGATCAAATAGGTGAATTGTATAAACGATAGTATGCTCATTTATGGCTAATGTGTAGTTAATCAATGCTGTGAGTAAAGCTACCGTAAATATTACGAAGAATAGCCACTGAAGCCACGTATTATCCTAAGATGGAATACTTATAGCTACAATAAAAACGCCATTGGTAAAATAAATTGACGTTGAGTAGTTGCTTTATATATCATACTACCACTCCCCTATTTTTGTTAAACCTACTCTTTTCTTAACTAAACAGATTCACTTTTATGGTAGACATCCTCGAAATAATCCTTATTTAGAATAGCCATTTTTTTGAACAATCGCTATAAAGATCATAATCAAAATCATGCTGTAGGTGAAGAGCCAACCAAACTGCCCGTAAACCTGTGCGGATATCGAAGTAATGTCATCGCCCACACCCATGATTTCCAAGGAGTAACGTAGAGGAGGTACAAGCCAATTTATTAATTCTATTTTTAAAATTTCTACTTTCGCGACTGCTAAAACTAAGGTAATAACTAGAACGCTTATCACACCCCACCATGTGTTTATATTGCTTTTTACGAGCTCTCTAGTGAAAAATAAAGATAATGCAATCGAGAGAGTCGCTAGATTAAAATGCGCCAAAAAACCACTCACAATGTGGACCATACGAAGCCCAGATGTAAAGGCATTAAAAATGATAGGATAAGCTACAGCTATAATACTTAGGATTAAACCGACTACAATACAATTGATTACCAAAGCAAGGTAATATTTTCTCGTATTTTTGGTATGCATAATGGTGATTTGTTTTTGTCCTTCATCTTCAGCATGCATAATAGTTATCGTAACCCAGCCCATTATAAAAAATAAAAGAAGTGCCGTAAATGAATAACTGTCCATTATCGGATTAGGTACGTACGTATAATTGATGATGAGCAACATGATAAAGAGTGAAACTGGAGGGACGTACTTGTGTGTTCGAAAATAAGTAGCCAATAAATAGTGAATCAAGCCCTTCATTATTATGTTTTCTCCTCTTCCTTTAAAAATACTTTAAAAATTCGGTTTCTTTTGTATGTAAAGGTTCCAACAGTTTGATTGAAGCCCCCTTGTCTAATAGTTCTTTTACAATCTTATTTGTTTGATCTTGACTAACGTTCAGTTCAATCAACCTTTGACTATTAGCCATTTCTTTCTCTTTCTCGATAATTATTTTATTCTTTAATGACTCAATGGAAACAGTGTTTGGCAATTCAAACACTACTCTATTCATAAGCTTCCCATGTACTTGTTGGTTACTAGTCTGGATTATTTGTCTTTCGTGAATGATAAGTATTCGGTCCACAACTTTTTCTAGCAGCTTAGTCTCATGACAGGTTAAAATAATACTAATATTCCTTTCCTTTAAAGACATTAATAATGCTTCCAAATCGGCTTGTGCTTTTGGATCAAGACCGGAAAGCGGCTCATCCATAATCAGCAAATCGGTTTCTTCTAACATCGCCTGCATGATGAAAACTTTTTGTTTCATCCCCTTTGAAAAATGAACAATACGGATGTCTCGCTTGTTTTCCATGCTAAATATTTCTAGTAATGTGTTAATTCGATTCTGAAGCCATAGTTTTGGTAATCCACGGATTTTCCCCATATGGGTTAGATACTCTGACAGCGTAAAAGGAACTACTGTTGGAATCGTCTCTGGTACATACCCAATACTGATAGGTTCTCCTTTGCGAAAAAGGATTTGCCCAGTATCTGGCTTGGTTAACCCGCCAATCATTTTCAATAGCGTACTTTTTCCAGATCCGTTTTTTCCAACGATTGCCGTAACTTGATTAGCCGAAATTGAAATGGATATATTTTCTATAATTAAGTTATTTTTAAATTTCTTCGTTACATTCTGTAGTTCTAAGACTGTTTCCACTTCTACACACCCTTTATTTTTTTACTTAAAAGAACATACCTAATTATTCATAAACAGGTATAGTTTCCTTAACGTATTCGCTTCTATCTTGTAAAGAAGGATCAATCGAAACGTTCAATAAAACGAGCTGTATTATGTGGCAATGACCGAAATTGTAAATCATTAAGCCGTTTTTTTATTAACTAAATAGCCTATTGGTTTTATTAAAATAGATTCAAGAAAGTATTATTTGTCAGTGATCGAGTTAATTATACAATATTTAGGTGTATTCTAAATAAAAATATACAAAAATATCCAATATGATTATTTGTGTTGTTCCCTAATCTCAGTTTGAAAAGCTTACTATCTTGAGACATTATAAAGACTAATTTAAAGGTGATTTAATTATGTACCAATAGACTTTATTCTACTAGGAATGTAAAGGTTTACACTTAAACTAACCAGCTAGTAATTTGTATAATAGATAGTTAAATAATGGAATTTCACTGTGCTATACTCTAAATAAGATATGATAAATAAACTTTAGATTAGTTTCAGAGGAGACGTTATGAAAAGTAGGTACATGAAAAATTATTTCACCGTCATTTATGAGCAGCGAGAAGAATTTGCTGATGAGCTAAAAAATTTTAAAAATAAAGAATGGGAACGTCCTCAAGAAGATAAGTGGTCTTTTGGAGAAACATATTACCATTTATACTTAATGGTTAGACTATTTAGACAGTTAAACAAACTGTATTTACCGATTTCTAAGCCTATTGCTACACTAAAAAAAGGAAAGTCATACAAATTTAATAGTGAAAATATATTCACTGAATATAAAGAAAAACACAATAAACCTATGAAAGCACCTTTTGTATTATTGCCACCAAAAGATATTAAAGAGAAAATTTCATTTGAATGGTTAGTAAACGAGTTAGATAGCGAAACTAGGTATTTAGAAAAAATGCTTTCTAATATAAGCGATAACGTTGCTGGACAGATACGTTATCCCGATCCAATTGCTCATTATCCAAATTTGATACAATGTATTGCCATACTAGGTATACATGAAAAACATCATTTTTTATTATGTAAAAAATATTATAACTAACAATAATATTGACCTAATGGGGACGTTTTCCACTTATGGAGCCCACCAATATATATGAAAATGTATTTTTAGGAACTATAACAATGCATGACAACACAAGCAGCATCACGTGATTCCTGGCAGATCGGTCTCAGCCGAACTGACCAGGACCGCAGCTCGACGGAGAAAACCATTCCGTCGAATTGCTCTCACGTCATGCTGCTTTTCATTTTGCCTGCTAACCCCTCTGCCCCCCAAACAATCACTATGAATCTAGTATTCATCACAAACCACCATCAAAAAACTGAAAATTCAGTCACAAACTATATCTAGAAATAAATACCTATATTATAATTTACTTACAAGTATTTTTTGGAGGTGAGGAACTAATGTTTGCACTATGTATGATTGCTTTAACCGTATGGTGTTGTGCTGCTTTTGTGAATGAATTTGAGTAGGGATATGTTTGCACTTAATAAGAGATAAATGACAAAGGAAGAAAATGGATGAAATCGATAACTTATTACTAAGGGATATTATATAATCGGATTTAGGAGGGAGGTGAATAGATTGGAAAATTACAAAAATAATATCCTATTGACGTTTTATAAACCGGATGAATTTGGCGTAGAAAAAAAGGCACGCGTAACGTTGAGCGATGTTCGAACGGATTTAACTGTTGCAGAAATTAATGAGGTAGCCAAGGCTTTTGCATCGTTAATTATGCACACGTTGGGCGGTGTCGAGCTAGTTCAGTATTCACATGTTCTTCATTCGTAATGCCAAAGCAAATTATTCTATTTAAAGGAGGTGATTTTCGATGAGTAACGCGACAACTAAAAATGTACTAGTTATGGAGTTTAATGACGCGAAAGGAAAAGCACGGTCAATTCGTGTAGCGGATCCAAAAACAAATTTAACAGCTGCGACAGTAGAGGCTGCAATGCAAGTAATCAATGACTTAAATGTTTTTAACTCGATTAGTCTTGAAGGCCCAGCCTCGATTAAAGGCGCCAAAACAGTACAAACAGTTACAAACGACTTCGACATTGTTATTGGCTAAATAAAACGTATAGACCAGGTGAGAACCCCCATTCTTGCCTGGTCATTTCTAAACTTAAAAACGAGAGGAGTGCGTGCTTTGAAAAGTAAAAGCTTAAAAATCGCAACGCTTGCTCATGCCGTTTATAAAAAATGCGAGTGTTGTAACCGCGTAAAAGATATTTACTTCAAAATGAGCGTGTTAGATGCTGCTAAGGCAAATTATTTGGTTGGTGACTTCGATTTATGTAAATCATGCGGACAAAATTTTGGAGATATCCTGAATATTAAAGTTAGTACAGAGAACGTTCTGAATGACTTCAATTTCAGTAAAACGTAATGGAAGATATCATACCATATCTGGATTACGGATTTTCTTTTATTCTCTCCATTTATCTTTTAATTCGCATGGAAAAAAAAATCGAAGCCCTCACTGAGAGCATTAACAAACTCAACAATAATTAAAACTTAAAAATTTAAGCGAGAATTGTTCCATTTGTCAGAATCAATATACAACATATTATGAAATAAGTGCAAGCCAGGAGAGGGGTGTTTTGTTTGAGTCTAACGATTAAATACCTGCAACATTTGCAGCTAGAAGGTAAGTCCCTGAATACGCTCGATACGTACAGGTACCACTTGATTGCCTTTTTTACGTGGGTTAAGGAGAACGGTCATGAGCTGGATGGCCTTAGACCCGCTCACTTATTCGATTTCAAAGAAGTCCTACTGAAGGAAGGAAAATCGGAACGCACTGTCAACGGCATCATTTCCTGTGTTCGCGGGTATTTTGATTATTTAGTTTTGAATGAGGTCGTGAAAATGAATCCAGTATCAAAATTGTTGCAGATTAAAGTAGCGGATTATCGCCAGGATCGCCTGACAGATGAGCAGCTTAACCATTTTTATCATTTTATCGATGCTCTGCAAGTCAATGTCCGTGCAGCCTTTTATTTAATGCTCGCAACTGGGGCACGTGTCAGTGAAATTGCCGATCTCACAAAGGTCGATTTTTCCATTGAGAACGATAAATTATTCGTTGATATCCCAGATGCCAATTGGGGCAGTGTCCGCAAAGTCCCAGTACTGAACGTAAAGGCAGCGCAAATCCTCGTTGATTACTTAGCAGACCTAGAAGTCACGGATTTACCAGCGTTTCGCGTCAGTAAACGTACACTGCAGCGATATGCCTACATTTTTTCAGAGCAATATGGCATACAGTTTAGTTGCCACGCCTTGCGCCATACGTTTGCCACGATCCTGCTGGAAAACGGGGTTCAGATTGAAAAAATACAGTACTTACTTGGCCATCGATCGATAACCCTGGCCAGACAATACAAACAACCTGCTTTTATGAATGTGAATGACTTAGATCCGTCTGTGTGGGTACAGACTTAATAGTATAAAGTGCAACTTCCAACTGAGGGTGTTTTCCTAACCCCCCACTGTTGGAATAGGAAAACAAGTGAAATACGCCACGTCCTGTGGCACATCTTGTTTTCCTAACGCCGTGTTAGCGCGAACGAATCGAGCTTTTGCGAGACAAATTAAAGTGTCGGATAATCTTGAAAATAGATTGGAGGGATAAAATGATCATTATTTTTGATTATGGCCACGGAGGAAAGGACCCTGGCGCAACGTATAAAGGGCGTCATGAGGCGGATGATGTGTTACGTATTGGACAAGCCATAGCCAAACGTTTACGGGATGCAGGGGTACAAATCGATGAAACACGCACATCAAACCAAGCGTTGTCACTCGAGCAGCGTGTGAAGATGGAATGGAAGAAAACCTATGATTTCTTTATTTCGTTTCACCGCAATGCGTTTAAGCCTGAAGTAGCGACGGGTGCTGAAGTGTTTGTTTATAAATCTATAAACGCAAAATCGAAGCCACTTGCAGATAAGATCCAAAGTGCTTTAGTGAATGTTGGATTTCGGAATCGCGGGGTAAAAGAGGCGGAGTTTTATGTATTGAAGCATACACGCGCGCCTGCCTTATTACTAGAAATCGGTTTTATTGATAATAGCGCTGATAACCAGCTGTTTGATTCGAAGTTTGAGGAGCTGGTTGAAGGGATGGCCCATGCAATTTTGGCGGTTGCTGGGGGGAAGAAGGTTGATACGTGTCCTGCTTGTGGGCAGGGGGTTGGTTTATAAGGAAAAGCAGCTTCAGAGTAAGGTACTGAGGCTGCTTTTTTGAAAAATAGTGTTTCAAGACTCTGTTCGTAAACCTTGTTGCCCATTGGTTCATACTAAAAAGGCCGTTTTTACTGAAAATTATTGAACCAACGCACTCTTTAGTTGAATAAGGAAACAGCGTTACTCCTTCTTGAAGTAAAGCTACTGTTAGTTGAAGATTCATTAAAACTACCAAGTTAAATCATTTAAGAATGTAAGAATATCTTTGTTCACGTCATTAATGTCCGTGCCTAATGTCATTAAATGTTTAGAATTCGGATACCCCTTCATTGTTTTTTGATTCGTCGCAACGCTTTGAAAAATTACCTCTGCACTCTCTTTATACAATGGTTCATCTAATTCACCATATAATATACGAAATGGTGACGTTAAAAGTGCTAATTTATCCATCGTACTATCTATTAGCTGTTGGAACTCGACTAATGAATCGATAGACATATTTTGAAGACGTTTCATTTCTAAATTTATTTGTTCTTCATTTTTCCCTTCAAGTTGTTTGTATTTTTTTGCATAATGAAAAACACGCTTTTGTAGAAAAGTAGCTTCCCTATGTATTGGCACTGACATTGTCAAAACACCATTTATCTCCAACTCTTGACCAACTTTTAATGCAAATACACCACCAAGAGAAAGACCAACCACAGCTATTTTTTCAAAACCTTCATCCTTCAACAACTGGTAACCGTTTAGTACATCTTGCCACCAATCTGCCGGTCTATATGTGAGCAGTTCTTCTGCTGTTAAACCATGTCCACTGTATAATGGGGCATAGCAAGAATAATTGTTTTTTAGCAAATGCTTCCCTAACTTTTTCATATCAATCGTATTGCTTGTAAAAGAATGTAATAGTAAAACGGCTTTCTCTCCACCTTTATAGAAAAAAGGCTTAGGGGGTACTATTTTCATCATTATTTTGAATACCTCACTAACATATTCTTAGACTTAAATTAAATAGCTGAATATCAAATTTTGATAATTCCTTTAAAGTATAACATCCATTCGTTATTGAACTAATTGCACCGTTAGTTCAATAGGAAGTATTTTTTAGTCTATCTTACACATTCAAATACATGAAATGAACTTCCTTCTCCATACCCGTTAATAACTTCATGGAGAATAATTTTATCCAAGCCAATGCGTTTGCTTATGGGTCCTCTTCACATAACAGCATCTTGTCCCCCATCAACGATAGTGCGTGGTAAACACTGTGCTGTTTGTTGTCTTACCAGTGCCCCCCCTTAAAATTCCCGAACGTTACTATAATCGCTTTTTTGTTTTCTGACACATCTGCTCCCACAATAGTTGAAACTCCATGTTTTTTAATTCGTATATGGATATACAAATATATTCGTATATAGATATATTAATATACGAATATATTAGTTCATTGGTTTTCTTTTTTAATAGAAAACCACCCAACAATTATTTATCACTCCTGAATCATTTCTTTAATAGCTTCAGCTAAGGCATCAGTCGTTCTATAAGACTCCTCCAATGTATTTTCAATTCCCCCAATTTCTAACAATACCGAGTTCTCTTGAAGATCATGATTATATGTGTTCCGAGGATTTTCACCTTTTCCAATTACACCTCTGGATAATCCAGGATATAATTTCTCTAATTTTTTATGAAGGCCTATAGCAAAGGCTCTGTTCGCTTCATAATTATCAGTTGTTTTTGATACAACAAATAAAATTTTCGCATAATCTACTCCACCAATTTTTATGGTTGAATCTGTTCTTTTTTGAGAATCTCTGTGGATGTCAAAAATCATTTTAATGCTCTTATGCTCAGTTAATGATTCTTGTACTATTTCCCTAGAAACTGTATAGGAATCGGCAAATGATAAGTTTCGCTCAGTTAAGATACCCAAAATATCCGTATCATCATGGATAGCGTTAATCTTATTTTCCTTTAACGCTTTGCTGAACGCCTTCCCAACCAAAGTAACATTTTTCGTCTCACTAAATGCTTCTCTAGGATTTTTTATGTTCAGTTCTGGAATATATGATTCTTGATTATGTGAGTGATAAATCAACACTAATGGAGCTTTTTCATCAGCAGCGGAAGACACGGACTGGTCTCCATGAGAATTAGTTAGAACATTTGTCATTACCTCTTTTCCACTAAAGAAGAAGAACCATGAAAAAGCGAGTGTAAAAAGTAGCGCGCCACTTGAAACGGCAGATATTCTATTTACCATCCGTTTTTTATTCATACTTCTTGCCTTTTGTCTGAGCTTCGTTTCAGTTGATGCAATAAAGTCTTCACTTGGATGTTGAGGATACGTTTCCTTAATCCTATTAAATAGATCTTTTTCATTTTGCATTTGTCAAAGCCTCCTTAGCATCCATACCTAGTTTTCTTTTGAGGTCTTTCAAGGCTCTGTGATAGTCTACTTTCACTTTGGATTCACTACATTGTAGAATTTCAGAAGTCTCTTTTATCGAAAACTCGTTAATGCCACGAAGGATAACAACCGCTCTATAATTAGGTTTCAATTTAGAAATCGCTTCATGTACAAATTGTTCCATTTCAGCTGTTTCCAACACTTCATCCGGCTTCTTATCGTTGGATTCTAACTGTGTGAAAAATCCATTCTTAAAAACAGAAATAAACTTCTTTTTTCTATAGTGATCCACCGCTACATGCTTGGCTATGGAAAATATCCAAGTTTTTAAATTGTTTCCGCTTTTAAAATTGGGTAAGTTTTTTAACACACGAATGAATACTTCTTGTGTCAAGTCCTCTGCATCATTTTGATTTCCTGAAAAACAAACAAGAAATCTAAACACGTCTAAATAATGATTATTGTAAATTACAACTATACTGGACTCTACGTTTTTTAAATCAATCAAGCTGTCCCCCCTCATTGTGTATTCACGTATTATTCGTTTGAGGTAAATAAAAGGTTACAATTATTTCATTTGAAATTGATCTATGTATACCAATTCTAGTAAATTAGCAATAATTCCTATTTAACATCCGATTTACTAAGGGGTGTACTTGCTATTGGCAAAGGCTTCGAAAACGTACCAATCTGAAAAGAAAATGGACGAATTTCCTCTACATACTGAATCTTTTGTTTCCAAAAGTGGAGTAACCTTATACAAAGTTCCATGAAATGAACTTCCTTCTCCATACCCGTTAATACCTTCATGGAGAATAAATGTATCAAAGCCAATGCGTTTGATATGGGTCCTCTTCACATAACAGCACCTTGTCCCCCATCAACGATAGTGCGTGGCAAGCACCGTGCTGTTTGTTGTCTTACCAGTGATCCCACAATCGTTGAAACGCCATATTTTTCAAGGCGTATATCCATATACCGATATATTCGTATACGGATATATTTATATATGGATATATTTTTTCGTTTGTTTTCTTGAAATAAGCTGTACCGAGTAGGTGGATACCACGGTCCTCTTTCTCTGCCTATTCAGCATTGGTCAAACGCTTACCAACCCGATTAAATCGTGAATTCAAGACCGGTGTCACTGGCAACGTCTATGTATCTGTATTACGTATATCCGTTACAACAAAACAAACTAGGCGTACGTATCCACTGTGAAGGACAGTGAAACAAATGAAGGAAAATGTGGGGAGATGCAATAATCCATTCCGAACAAGGGGTACATAATACAAGCCCTACTTTCCTAAAGCTTGCAAAGAAATTAGGATTAACACAAGCGATGTCTCACCGTGGGAACTGTAGGGATAACGCGCCTATGGAATCGTTTTGGGGCATATGAAAGATGAAACAGATGGCAAATCATGTCGCACATTCGAAGAGGTTAAATAAGAAGTGAAGAGTTATATGACGTACTCTAATTATTATCGGGGGCAATGGAATCTAAAAAGAAGGACGCCTGCGAAACACAGACGTCCTCTGACTGACAAAGCAGTCAAGTCTTTTTATAAAATGTACCTCTTTCACAATTTTAGATACACTTCCACCATTCAAACTGGAATATCACGTCCTACTTGGCTGTTCTGTCACGATATACAATCAGAGTAATTGTATTTAATAGGATGGTAACGATGAGAAGAACTTCTGCGGCGGACACAACAGCACCCGTTGTGTCCATTAGAGCGCGAACTTGTTCAACTAACCTGCGCCTTAATAAATTGGCATAAAACAAAAGGCTTCCTCTTATCGGGGAGCCTTTTAGATTTTCAATGTACGGTATACAAGATTAATTTTCTATTCCGGCAATCCCAAAGCCTCCAGGACCAGAATGAGTAGAAATCATGGCACCGGCTTGAATCCACGTGATATTTTCGAAACCCGTTTCATTGGCAATTTCATTCATCCGTTGCTTGATACTTTCACTGAGTCCGATTGAGTACATAAAATAAAGTTGTTGTCGATCAATGTCATATTGATTTAAATAATCACGCATTAATTTTTCAGCAACAGCGCTCATATTGCCACGATATTTTTTAGTTGAAACAAGCTTTCCTTCCACTAATTCAATGCATGGTTTTATTTTCAACAAAGCACCTCCGAGATACGCTAAATTACTTACGCGCCCACCTGCTCTTAAAAAATCTAAGCTACCAGGAATGAAAGCCAGCCTTGATTTAGGAACCTTTGCTTTGATTTTTTCGATTAAGTGAGCAGGATCAATCGTAGGTTCTTTCTCTAGCAAGTTAACTGCATACATCACAACTGCAGTTAATCCACCTGTCACGTTCAACGCATCAATTAAAAAAAGATCCTGTAAATCCTCCGCTGCAATTAACGCATTTTGAAAGGAAGCCGATGCCTTTGACGTATAACCAATATGAATAATGATACTATCTGGAAAATCCGTTTTAATTTTTGTAAAAAACTCATGATACTCATGGACATTTGTGGCAGATGTAGAGGGTATCTTTTTTGTGCGATCATGATACTCATAAATTTCTTTTACGGGTAGATGACCGTCTAAATAATCCTGTCCATCCATGATGACGTGCATCGGTACCACTTGTACATCATGTTTGTCCGCTAAATTTTTCGGCAAATCCGCCCCACTCTCGGTCGATAAAATAATCCTTCTCACTATAGATCCCCTCCAACTTGTGCTTGGCTTGTAAAATTTACTTTAACTATACATCAAAAGGGTAAATCATCCAATTAAAGGATAAATAGTTACATGCATTTTAGAACCACTACTATCGAATGTACTACCTTCTCTGAATAACTATTTGTCTAATCCAAATTTCATAGGCTTCTCTGCTGCCTAAAAACAAGTCGGCCTGATCTTGTTGTATAGCGTTAGTATTATAGCGTTTGGCTACGCCGAGAGGTTCCCCAGGGGGCTGGGCTAAAGCCCTTCACGCCCCAAAATATAACTAATGATACCCACTCAATACGAAAAGGAAGAAACTGGTAATAAGAAATATGTAATGGCAGAGTGGAGTATTTAATTAGCCAGTGCCGGGTAAGTAGTCAGCCATGAATAATTGTTCGGTAATGGGCTGCTCATGTCTCATTTTTTGTACATAGTTTACTAGTGTTTTATAGCCAGCTACTGGTTCTAGTAAATCGATATGTTCGTTGACGATTGTTTGGATAGCCTCGCCAAAACGTGTGCCGAGGTCTTTCTTTAGCCAAATGATATAGGCGATGTAGTGCTCGACTGTTGTCCAGCCTGTTTTTGCATTGCGTCCTTTGCCTGTTGTTGTTTTCAGTAGTTTTTTAGATTGCTTCAGGAGCTTGTTTAAGGAGCTGTTTGAGATGCCGATTTCGCTGCATAGTTCTTTTTGGGTACGCCAAATAAACGGTTCCGATGATGATTTTTCGGCCGAAATCCAGTTTGTGATATCTTGTTCCCACTCATGTAAATGACTGCGTGTGCGGTCTTCTCGCGCTTTTTTATGCTTGTACCAAATCGTTTTCCCAAATGAAACAGGCATGTCCATTTCAGTACATACATATAATGATAGTAGCTGCTCGACGTATTCTTTTTTTGGTCCGTGGTAGCTGCCTGAATAGGCAGATGCTAGGATTGTTTTGATGTCTTGCGGCTTTAACGGTGCGTGTAAGTTTGAGTTGTATTCGTCGAGTAAATCGTACGCATACGCTTGATCACGTCCGTCTTGATAGCACACTAAAGCAAGCGTAAATAACATGTTATTACGCCCGATTTGTCCTTTTTGTCCTTGTACGGCCTTTGTATGTATGAGTTGGCGGAACCAATCTGCGTTTAAGAGTGCGGAGCTTGTTGTTTTTTGTGGCACAACGTATAGCTCGCGTCCTTCGTCTGCATCTTTTCGTTGGGACCATGCAATTAATGTTGATGGATCGTATGTTGCTAACTCATTAAACCATCGCACGTTTTTCGTATTAGGCGTGCGGAAAAAGCCAAAGTCGTTGCAGAGTAGGTCTGCTTCGACGCTTGATAAGCTGCGTTTTATATTGTCCGCAATGCGCTTTGCGACTTTTAAGCTGCGGAAGTTATATTTATTGGAAATGAAAAATGGTTTTGTTAAGGCGAAGTACACCTGATATCCTCTATCTGACTTTAGAATGAGCGTTGGTTGGCCGATGCATTCATCTATACATGCTAGTAAAATATCATTTACACTATGACGCTGCGTGTCGATGTCGATGACGAATGTATTGATTTGCAGGAGATTCTTTTCTTCAAAACCTTTAATTGTTTCACGTTTGTCATCTGCGTAGTAGTAGCGACGGAATACGTTTGGTGTGAAGTGTGAAATGCGATCCGCTTGCTCGATTAACGTTTCTTTTGAGGTAATGATGTAGCCTTTCACGCCACATTCAAAATGGCTTTTATCGCGCACAGCAAAGACAGCCCCTTTTTTATGGAGCTTATCGAGCTGCTTTGCTCTGCGTTGGAGATCAGCTGGTGCTTTTGATGATTTTGGATTGTATGTAAGTAGTCCTTCATGAAGGATTGTATTAAAGACATTTGTGAGCTTATCCGTTTGCCCAGAAAACGCAAAAATAGCCAATAGCGAGTCCTCCCCCATGAGTGAGTGAACGCTACTAGCTATAAACCTACGAAATTTGGGTACACTAAAAAAAAGTGCACAAATACAATTTTCAATCATCTTTATTGAAAATTAAATCTCGCCTTGTTATAATCATTACAGTTTATAGTTAATAAATACATAACTGATGTGTTGGTAGCACAAAGTTATGCATACTGCTGTCGTTCACGATTTAATTGTGATCGATTAGGCAAAAATGGTGAAGTCATTCCTTGTCCGGCCAAAGACAAGTTGGAATGGCTTCTTTTTATTTTCCCTAACACTTATTTACATAGATTATAGGACTTCCAAAACGTTGATGCAATAGCATTTTTCGCGTTTTCCCGTTCTCGTATATAAATATACGAGTATACTAATAGTTAGTTATATTCGTATTCGCATATATTAATATGTACGTATACGTTCTTTAAACGTTCATTTACAGCCATTCTTGAACGTGAACTATATGTATAAATTGGTATACGGGTATATAGATATAGGCATTTATCTATATACCCATATATCTATATATTTTTGGGGGTAACTTTAGATTTTGGGGAAATAGCCGTTCATGAGGGGCTTTTTTTGTCGATTAGAACGGATCTTGACTCAAACTAGTTTCGGCTTTTGTTCGTAGATACGAAGAGATAACTTTCATAGCTGCCTAAGTAAGGACCGCATCTCGTACGATTTTGACCGAGATGTGTCTTTCTATTTTTTTCTGCGCAATAATGCCAAAAGAATATACAACTCAAAATATGATAGCAAGTGAAGCTAAGTAGCATTAAGAAAAGCCAAAAATATTACGATGGTAGTGAGGAAGAATCGTCGCGTAAGTATCCTCTAACGTTTGTTTATAACCTGTTTCATCATCGTTTCTCCCTTAGATAAAAGTTCATTTTCTTTCTTCCTCATTCCCCTACTCCTTCTACCAGCTGGACCCCAAACGTTCATGTAGCAGGGTTTTCATTCTAGACATCCAAGATATACGGGTATATCCGTATATGCATATACCTATATACTTTGAAGAGGACTTCCTTGAAACTAACATCCCCCCTACCACTATAAAACAAAAAGCTGATGAAATTTCGTCTGGTGTCTATCATCAAAACGATAATTCATTTCTACTTTTGCTCCTATATTGGCGATTCGAAAAGGTTGGCTCCTAATGAGGCGTTTTAGTAGCCTCTAATTTAATTTACGAGGGTTCAAAATAAATTAATCATATTTTCCCATCCAAAGAATACTATGGACTGTAGGAGATTTACGATAATTTTTAGGGGTGATATCAATGGGGAAATTTGAAAACAAAGTAGTATTAATTACAGGCGGTTCGCGTGGACAAGGTGCTGCACATGCTCGAGCATTTGTTGGCGAAGGCGCAAAGGTAGTTATTACCGACGTATTGGTGCAAGAAGGACAAGCATTAGCAGCGGAGTTAGGTGATAATGTCACATTCTTTAAACATGACGTAACATCAGAAGCAGAGTGGTTAGCCGTTGTAGAAGATACAGAAGCTAAATACGGTCCAATTAGCGTACTTGTCAACAATGCAGGGATTGTTATTAGTAAAACGTTAGAAGAAATCACAGAAGCGGACTATCGCAAAGTAATCGACATCAACCAAGTCGGCGTTTTTTTAGGGATGAAAACGGTGGCACCCTCCCTAAAGAAAGTAACAAATGGCGCCATTATCAATATTTCTTCCATTAACGGACTAAGGGGAGGTCCTGGTACAATCTCTTATGATGCCTCTAAATTTGCAGTGCGAGGGATGACAAAGTCCGCTGCCATCGAACTAGCACCTTTTGGCATTCGTGTAAATTCGATTCACCCTGGTGTCATATTAACGCCAATGGTCCAGCAAGAAGGCATTGAAGATTCGGTGAGCCAATTAGCTGAATCGATCCCGCTACAACGTGTTGCGCAACCAGAGGAAGTGTCAAAATTAGTCTTATTCTTGGCGGAAGATGCCAGCTATTCAACGGGGTCTGAATTCATTCTAGATGGTGGATTAACCGCTAAATATTAATTGATCCAACATCCGTCAGGTAAAATTAAGGGGTTGTTTCCTCAAAGTTTAGCTGAATGACTTCTTCTGTTTTACTATCAAATTCAATCGTGACGAAAAGCCCGAATTCTTTTTTACCTTCCTTCAAAATCAACTTAAATTTCTCAGTAGTGGATTGATTCCCGACCTTTCGACCTATATGTAAATAATCCGTCACTTGTGCATTTGGATATTTTTTAGCAGCCTTTTCGATTGCGAGAATACCCCATTTTGCATATGAGGGATTAGGCTTTACTTGTATTGTTGAAGCATTTACTAGATTGACATAGATCATTGGAATCGTATAAATTGATGTAGCCAAAAGAATCGTAATAAAAAGTTTTCTCACATCTAAACCCACTTTCTTTTTTTGTTAATATGCCACTTTAAAACCGGTCCTATGTAAAAAAAATTCAGAAAAACATGGTATTAAATACTTTCGCAAGGCCTCTTTAAAACGCCTCAGTAGGCAATTAACATATACCTATTCATATTGGGTCCCGTAAGAAAAATAGCTGCGTATGCAATATTTTATGCAGAATATGCGTCAGTGCATTTTCCTTTAGAAATAGCAGATTCCTTATCCTACAAGGGCTTCAAACGTAGTTGTATAAAAATATGCATAACAACCGCAAACGAGAAAAAGCTCGAAACGCTGATATAACAGTGTTTCGAGCTTTTTTGTGTATTACCAAACTTTTATTTGGGAACGTTTATTAGGTTTAATTTGTATACTTTATAAATCCTTGTTGCACTAAAGCACCCTTTTAGTTGAAGAAGTCGCTAAATACTGTTATGAAAATACTGCACTAATATCAGATAAATGGCTTCCTTCTAAATACGATCAAAGTATAGATAATATAGTTTAAATTCCCATAAAATAGCTAACCGGCTTTGTATTCTCTTTTCTAAGAGAGGCATTTAGATTACAAAGGTAAGCCTTTCTCTAAAGAAGATACCCAATTTTTCTTTAAAAATGGGATAATCCAAATCAAACCTAACACGATTAGAATAGTCGCACCAATTAAAATTGTTAAAATAGGAGGAGTTGACGTTGCCTGAATGTCTGTATTTAAATTAAACCAAAAGTATATATCCCTCAGAGCAACTACTGAGTTAAAAACAATATGTATGAGTATGGGAGTAACGAGACTCTTGGTTTTAATAAACCATATGCACATTATAATGCCAATTATTGTTGTCCCGAATATATTATCTAAGTGCAATGTTCCAAATAAGATTGATGAAAAGATTATTCCTTTTTTCACCCCAAATTTATAAGATAACCTTCCTAATAAGAAACCTCTAAAAATTATTTCCTCACATATTGGGGCAATCAGAACTAAAGTAATTATCTTAAAAATAAAAATCCATAAAACTGTCTCTTGGTTCACGGGCAAAACATCTGATTCGCTTGGAGATTGGGGAAAAACAACAAACAATATCGCAGTTACAAATAATAATAAACCCAATCCTGTGAACATCGGCATAATCACAGAAGCAAAAATTGTTCTAACTTTAACTGATTCCTTCGGCTTTTTTAAAAAGAATTTTAAAGAACTGTTGCACTGATTCAACTTTATTGTAAACCAGTAAACAGGAACAATATACATAATAAAAACAATCATTATTCTTGTCTTTCCTTCGCTTGGTATTTCTTTAATTAATGGGAAAGAAGAGACAAAAATGCTTACTATAATCGTTGAGATTATCCATATTAAAAGATTTCTTATTTTTGTGACTTGAAAAACACTATTCATTTATAATCCTTTCCTTCCAAGTACCCGTAGATATTAATATTATTTCAAATCAAATGAATCTTGGTTTTGTCTATTAAATCAGCCTTTCTGGTTCTTCAGCATACCATTCAGCAAAACCGCAATTACTACATATATATGGATTTACTGTAGTGTTTTTCTTATTCGAGAGAAATCTATCTCCTTCTGGATTTTTAACTATCAGTCCTTTAAATCCATTATCAATAAAACATTTAATTAATTTACTTCCACATTTTTCACAGTTTTTTTCTTGTTGATCCCTCAACCTTTTCACCTCGAAAATAATATTTTTTAGATTAAACTCGTTTCACAGGAATATTTCATTAGATTTTAATTTGTTAATATTTACTATACTTTTCTACGTTCTGATTCATATAAAGTTTCAATTTAAAAAATCCACTTCATTATTTACTTAACGCATTCACATTTTTATTGAACTTACCTGCTGCGTTAGTTGAAGAAAAAATTCACCCAATGCGTGGTTTGGAGGCATACTAATCATAGGCAGCCAAAAGCAAACACCCCATTCAATTGAATGGGGTGTTTTATTCCCTAACTTCCATTTGGGAACGTTTATCAGGTTTATCTTGTATGCTTTATAAATCGTTGTTGCACCAAAATCCTCGTTAATTGGACTGGCTTTTTTGATTTGGGTATTCCTAAAGCATAATATTTAAATATTATGCTTTAGTTGAACATTCTTTACAGATAAACTTGCCTTCTAGATTTAAAAAAGCTTTGATTTCAGTAAATCCTTTTCTTTTCGGATATTTAAGTTGTACAAATACTTCTTGATCACCTTTAATTTCTGTATTACACTTCATACATTTTGGAATTATTAATGCCATCATATACCCTCCTATCCGCAATAATACTATGTCTATACTTTATTACGATTGAGATGTCTAGACGTTTCAATTTCAATATAATTTTGTTAACAAAGTTTTATTTGGGAACGTTTATTGTATATGCTATTTATAAACTATTTAATTAATAAATGGTCATTGAATACTCATTTTCTATTTCTAATCAAAAATGATGTGTATGTATTTTTCAGTCTTTAAATTCTCAAGATGATGTAGTTCAATGTCTTCGATAATAATCTGTCTTTTTTTCAGTATTTGATTATAGTCTTCTGCCCAAAAACGGATCAACTCAGCTGCGTGTTCTTTTTTAATAGATTGTCTTAAATAATTTAATAAGTCATTTAAAAATGTTGAATTCCAATTCCCTTCGATACAGTAAACATACGGTTGATAATTATAATTCTCCAAATCAGACGGTGGATTTTCCCATTCAAATATTTTCAAGCGACCAAAAGCTGATTCATCTGGTGCATGTAAAATCTTTGCATCATCAGGCATTAAATGCCATGTTTGTTCAGGTGTTTCTTGCGTAATTGGATATAATTTTTTTAACTCTCTCACTGTAATTTTTGTAATTCCAGTACAATCAATCGTTGGTAAAGGCTCATTTGCTACAAGTACAGAATATAAAGTCATTGGGTATCTCCTTTTCTAAAATATTATTCATGATAATTTAATATTTTCGACAAATAGTTTGAAAAACCTTGTAAATAGGTTCCCAAAAGCGGTGTTTGGGGACATTGGATCTACGTCAAGATTTTAGACACACTTTGCTTAACTTTTTTGTTGCGCAACATCCATTTTTTAGTGTTCCACATCTCGAGTAGCCCGTCAAAGTGAAAAGAGCCTTTGACCGCCTACTCGGGATGTAGAGCGGAAATGATAGGAAGTTGCGCCCGAAAAATGTGGTGGGGAATGTGTGGTTTTACCCTCGTTTATTATGCTACTGCTCGGCACATTTTTTCATAGGCATCAGGTGTGAAATAACCGATGCTACCATGAATACGTTTGCGGTTATACCAGCCCTCAATATACTTAAATAAGGCAATACGTGCTGTTTCAAAGCCATCATATCGCTTTCTATATACTTCATCTTTTTTTAGCGTAGCGTGGAATGATTCGATACACGCATTGTCATAAGGGCAACCTTTTCGGCTAAATGATGGGATCATCTCATACTTCTTTAAGCGTTTTTGAAAATCTTCACTTGTATATTGCGACCCTAAATCTGTGTGGATAATAAGACCAGGTGCAGGCTTTTGGTCTGCCACAGCGTTGTCAAGTGCGATTAAAACTAGATCTACCGTCATTCTACGGGCAAATTCATAGCCGACAATTTTCTTTGTATGTAGGTCTAAAACCGACGCCAAATAACACCAACCGTCACGCAGTGTGTGAATATACGTAATATCTGCCACCCATTTTTGATTGATGGCTTCGGTTGTAAAGTCTTGTTCCAGCACGTTTTCACGCGCCTCCACTGGTGTTTTCGATGACGCCGGTTTGTACTTTTTTTGTAATGTTCGAACGAATGCCTGCTCGTTTCATAATGCGCTGTATGCGATCAATACTGCCTGTATATCCTTCTCGTTTCAGGATTTCAAAAATCTTTGGTGCGCCGTATCGCTCATCACTTTCTTTGTGAATAATTCGAATACGTGCCAGCAGTTTTTCATTGGCAACATGGTAGCTATTGGGCTTCTTCTGAAACGATTGATAATACGTACTTTTTGGCATCTTTAATACACGACACATCAACTGAACAGGTTGATGTTCGCTCTCTTTGGTAATATGGTCGATCAGCTCTTGGTCTTCTATTTTTGCGCGAATTTGGTCATAGCCTTTTTTAGGATTTCTACCTCTTGTTTCAAGCGGAGGTTTTCTTTTTGGATCGCAACGACTTCCGCTGCAGTTAACTCGCCAGCCCCTTCAATTGGGGAATGTAGTTTAATCCATTTATAGATTGTTACTTCTGATACACCATATTCGCTTGATAGTTGGCTGACCGTTGTACCCGAGCGATAAAGCTCGACTACTGTTTGTTTGAACTCTTGATTATATTTTTTTTGACTCATGTTCGGACACGTCCTCTCGTTACCTCTATTTTAGTGAGTTAGGCGAGGTATGTCCATGCATCTATATTACATCCATTTTGTATTCATGAGCAAAAGTAATTAACTTCCCTTGAATGCCTCTAAATTCATTTTGGTATGCTTTACCCTGTATATCGCAACTATGTTCATTTTCGAAATACACACCAAAAGCGGTGTTTGGGGACATTTTTTGTTTTCAGTATACATTAGTAATTAGTTCGTTACCTCTTACCTCTTTTCTCGTTGATTTTAATTAAATTTATTGCAAGTTTACACAACGAAATGTAATATATAGTTAACATTTGCAATGTATATATTGCATTGGAGGCGTGATATGAAAAATAACGTGAAATTTGTCCGTATGAAAAAAGGGGTGACGCAGGAGCAACTCGCTAAAAAAGTCGGGGTCACAAGACAAACAATTGGCTTAATTGAAAAAGGCGATTATAATCCAACATTAAGTCTGTGTATAGCAATTGCAAGTGAGTTAACTCAAACATTAGATAGTTTATTTTGGGAGGTTGAATAACGTGAAAACCTGGCTTAAAACTTTCTTGCCACAAGATGAGTATAAAGAACGCCAAATGCTGACTTTTTTAGCAGAAGCCGCTGTTATACAAGTTGTACTTATTTTAGCTTTAATGATGATTAGTCAATTATTATTCTCTATGACATCTAAATTAATGCTTGTTATTTGTTTATTTAGTATCATCCTTTATGTAGGGGGACGTTACATTTTTTCTGGTAGTGAGTATACAGATATTAGTACAGAGAAAGAATATAAAAAACAAGTAAAGTTGTTACGAGTAAAAAGTATAGGATTTGCTGCTATTTATTTTATCTTAGGCGTCTTTTTCAATTTATTCGGAAGTGTCTCGTTTTTTGATAGTAGAGAAAATCAGTTAGAATTTCTTATAGTTTTAGCGATAGCGGGTGTATTTTTGTTTGGAACGCAATATATATCATTGCGTAGTTCATATATGAAAAATAAAGACTTAATGTAGGAAGCTTTTATTAAAGATAAAGCACACCTAAAAGTATAAAATATTATTAGTAGTATTTTGTGCTTTTAAATATATTCAACAATTCCCGATAGTTAAATTTTGTAATTATAGTTCCCAAACCCTCGTTTGGAAGCTTTTTATATTAGAAAATCCCAAAAATCACTTACCGTTGTAAGTCCGCATTTTTCTGATGAGACGCAATATTCACGTTAAAATTTCTAAAAAAAATAAAAACAGCTTACGAATTTTGAACTCGTAAGCTGTTTTTTTGATTAGCGATCTCGCTTTTGAATGATTTCGAGAACGAGATGAAAGGTTTTCTTTTCGTCATTTACGAGGCTGGATTCAATGTACTCGTCTAAGAGGATATCGATTAAGTTGTCGACATTATCGGCTTTACCTAGTTGAATAAGGGCATTTAGTTTATTACGTGTTGCTTTGGTTACGCGAACGCTTGTGATTTGGGCTGCATCGCGTTTTTTTGATGCCTTTTCTTCAACGATTGGTGGTGCCGGTGTTGGTTGTGGTTCTTGAACAGGGGCTTCTGCTACTGGTTCGTCTGTTAGCTCTAGCTTGAACTCTTGTGCTGGCACAATTTTAGGGCCTCGATTGAGTAGCTTCTTTTTCGGATTTCCATTGTTTAATAGATTACTCATTTGTTATACCTCCACGAGCTCGGCTTGGACACGCTTAATGAATTCTTCTGCAATCGTTTCGTAGCTCTTGTGTACTTTCCGGTCATGCATATCGATATTTGTGATACCTGTGATGTCGAAGCGTTTTAAGCGTTCCATGTTCGTCACGACGTTATCAAATAAGTTCTCGGCACCAAAAATATCGCGTGCACTTTCCAATGTGGCTAAATCGACCGCAGCACCATTTTTCAGGAGCACCGGTAATATGCCGACGATATCTAAATCTGCACCGTAATCGTCAATAAGTGATTGCAGATAGCCCGTAAAGACCTCGGCCCCTTGTAAACTGCGCTCTTGTGTTTGCAGGACGACCACCACGAAATCAGATGCATAAAGCGCTGCATCCGTAATAATCGAGATGGTTGGCGGTACATCGATAAAGATGAAGTCATAATCTTTTTTTATTGGTTCGATTAACGTAGAGAAGTATTGAACGCGCGCTGTCGTGTCATTCGGAAACTTCTTTTCTAAGAAACGAGGATAGAGTGCGAAATCGCTGAAACTTGGTAGCAAGTACAGGTTTTCTTTTACCTCGGTCACGATTTGTGCGAGGTTCTCCTCTTGGATCGCAGCCATTAACGTTTTATTGAATGTAACAATTTCATCTGACACAAGCGTTTTCGTTTTCAGGTACAGGGATGTCGCGTTCGCTTGCGGGTCTTGGTCACATAACAGCACCTTATATCCTTTCAGGGCTAATGCGTGCGCGATCATGGTGCTGTTCGTCGTCTTGCCTGTCCCACCTTTAAAATTACCAAACGTTACGATAATTGCTTCTTTGTCTTTTGACACGTCTTCTCCCCCAATCATTGGAATGAAATGTTTTCTCCAAACATATATGTATATATTTTAGCTGAGAGTTTTTTGAATTACAAGGGGACGGAGGATTTATTTGGGATTGGTGGGAGCAGGTTCGAACGGTGGTCTTAATTACATATATGCATATACTAATAAATTCGTATATGCATATATCAACTTCTGAAAATAATAAAAAAGCAATTAATGACGACGACTTTTACTAGTCTGGCTCATTAATTGCGGCTGATGTTCTACTCTGTACAATTACATTGGGCTAAAACAAATCCATATCTTGCGTTTTCTTCACAGGTATTTTACTACTCTCTAAAATTACATTGGTCTAAAACAGAAATTCACAATGCACTGTATGATACTGAGTTTTACTACTCTCTAAAATTACATTGGTCTAAAACTCAAAACTGATTTCTTGGCCCAATTCGTTTGTTTTACTACTCTCTAAAATTACATTGGTCTAAAACTAGTGATTTCGTTCAGCACTTTCAGCTTCAGTTTTACTACTCTCTAAAATTACATTGGTCTAAAACTTGTATCTGTCTTTTGCCTTTAAAACACTCGTTTTACTACTCTCTAAAATTACATTGGTCTAAAACAGAAGAATATCATCCTCGGTACAAATTGGTGTTTTACTACTCTCTAAAATTACATTGGTCTAAAACTGCTGCACAAAATCAATTTTAGTTAATTTGGTTTTACTACTCTCTAAAATTACATTGGTCTAAAACATTGGGGGCAAGGTAGACGTCAAAGGTTGGGTTTTACTACTCTCTAAAATTACATTGGTCTAAAACAAGAAATTACTCTAGATACTTTAATAGATTGTTTTACTACTCTCTAAAATTACATTGGTCTAAAACCTACATCAACTGTGGAGGACATCGCACAATGTTTTACTACTCTCTAAAATTACATTGGTCTAAAACTTACAAAATAAAATTGTAGATCTATCTACTGTTTTACTACTCTCTAAAATTACATTGGTCTAAAACTACTTAGTAGACAATATGCCATCATTTTTAGTTTTACTACTCTCTAAAATTACATTGGTCTAAAACATAACACAACACGACATTCTGAACCCATTAGTTTTACTACTCTCTAAAATTACATTGGTCTAAAACCTTTCGTTTTTACAAAACGATAAACCTCTTGTTTTACTACTCTCTAAAATTACATTGGTCTAAAACTCACCGTCAGTATCAGGTTTTGTTGGATCTGTTTTACTACTCTCTAAAATTACATTGGTCTAAAACAAAGTCGCGGATATTTCGACGAACGACAAAGTTTTACTACTCTCTAAAATTACATTGGTCTAAAACAGTAGTTCCTGCATTGTAGCCATATCGCAAGTTTTACTACTCTCTAAAATTACATTGGTCTAAAACTTGGTGATTGATGTCATGGTTCCTTCTAGGGTTTTACTACTCTCTAAAATTACATTGGTCTAAAACGACAAGTCTAAGAGTTTTAACGACATATTAGTTTTACTACTCTCTAAAATTACATTGGTCTAAAACTCCCCTACCGTAGCAGGAGACAAAATCCATGTTTTACTACTCTCTAAAATTACATTGGTCTAAAACACATATGCCGCTTCTGCAACAGCAGGAACCGTTTTACTACTCTCTAAAATTACATTGGTCTAAAACTGTAACCGAGAAGGGGAACTAGCAGAGCCTGGTTTTACTACTCTCTAAAATTACATTGGTCTAAAACCATGCTCAAACCTTAACTGCAACAAGAAGCGTTTTACTACTCTCTAAAATTACATTGGTCTAAAACATGTAATGACCGAGTTCATGAGCAGCATAGGTTTTACTACTCTCTAAAATTACATTGGTCTAAAACCATGCTCAAACCTTAACTGCAACAAGAAGCGTTTTACTACTCTCTAAAATTACATTGGTCTAAAACATGTAATGACCGAGTTCATGAGCAGCATAGGTTTTACTACTCTCTAAAATTACATTGGTCTAAAACGTAATGTCTTTAAATGCACCACCGCCTGCGGTTTTACTACTCTCTAAAATTACATTGGTCTAAAACGTACAAGTTCCGGTATCGGTTTTATCGTCGGTTTTACTACTCTCTAAAATTACATTGGTCTAAAACCACGGGAATGGTTGCCGTTGCGATCAATGCGTTTTACTACTCTCTAAAATTACATTGGTCTAAAACACACGCACAGGCTGGTCTGCATACATCCTAGTTTTACTACTCTCTAAAATTACATTGGTCTAAAACGATGCTTCAATTCGTTTTACCCGTTCTTCTGTTTTACTACTCTCTAAAATTACATTGGTCTAAAACAGCTCAAGTTGCAGAAGTTATTGAAAGAGTGTTTTACTACTCTCTAAAATTACATTGGTCTAAAACAAAAGATGGTGATTGGATTATGAAAACTCAGTTTTACTACTCTCTAAAATTACATTGGTCTAAAACTGGATGTATCTATTAAGCTACCTTCGGGCAGTTTTACTACTCTCTAAAATTACATTGGTCTAAAACTTTACGATTCGCTCTGTAGTTCCAGTTATTGTTTTACTACTCTCTAAAATTACATTGGTCTAAAACCATGGATAGGGGGAAAGTGCCTAATAGCAAGTTTTACTACTCTCTAAAATTACATTGGTCTAAAACAAGTCAGCCATTTAAACTTATCAATTCCTAGTTTTACTACTCTCTAAAATTACATTGGTCTAAAACTGCAAACAACTATTAAGACAGTTGTTGATGGTTTTACTACTCTCTAAAATTACATTGGTCTAAAACTTGCAATTCGCTTTTCCTGCTGCTGCTAACGTTTTACTACTCTCTAAAATTACATTGGTCTAAAACCCTTGCGAATTGACAGTCGACGAATATGCAGTTTTACTACTCTCTAAAATTACATTGGTCTAAAACAACGAGTGACAATTATTCAACGATGTTGAAGTTTTACTACTCTCTAAAATTACATTGGTCTAAAACCACCAAGTGGATAAGAGTTTGGCCACTTTCGTTTTACTACTCTCTAAAATTACATTGGTCTAAAACATTGGCTACGGACGTTATCGTACCATCGACGTTTTACTACTCTCTAAAATTACATTGGTCTAAAACTTGACGAATGGCAGCAGTCATTAAACCGCCGTTTTACTACTCTCTAAAATTACATTGGTCTAAAACTCAATTGAAGTTAAACCACCAGAAGTTCAAGTTTTACTACTCTCTAAAATTACATTGGTCTAAAACAGACTTACAAACTAGCATCCGCTATTTTCGGTTTTACTACTCTCTAAAATTACATTGGTCTAAAACACGTCCCGCTTCATCAATTAGAACAACGCAGTTTTACTACTCTCTAAAATTACATTGGTCTAAAACCTCAAATTTTAGTACGTAGTGTTTTAAAAACGGTTGCAAGTTAAAAAATGAGCTATTTTTCCACTAATAAAGCTTGTGTCATGAAAGTAATCTTGAACTGCTAATTTTTTGTCCGCTGCTCCGTTTTGTATAGGGCATCTAGTTTAAATCGCTTTAGTTCCTTATATCACAATTTAATCTCATAACGTGATTCAGTGGATTTAATTAGATGAATGGTTTGATGTTCAACTAATTCAAGTAAATATGGATTGGACGTTAGGCAGATTATCGTTCACTCTTGTTCATTTAAACAAATAAATAATTGTTCAAAACTTATTTGACCGAACTCATTTTCTGGGAAATGGTAAATACATACATTGGTATTTTTATTATGAACTAAATGCAGCCCATTTTCTAATAAAAATTACCAATTTTCAAAAATAGATAAAGGTACTCCCGTTTTATTGCTTACATTCACCTGCTCAAGCTTAATAGTTATTAATAATGTAACTATATGGCCTTTTGGAGGGAGGTTTTGAAACAACTTTGCTTTTTGATATTGTCGTACTCATGCTTGTCTCTATGCGGTCTTCTTTTTGTGTTCGGTAAATTTGATTTTAGTCAGCTCTTGAATCAATTTTTTAATACACTTTCTATAATCCAAACTTGTACTAGTATTGACTAACAAACAATAGAAAAGATTGGCGCAGAATAGGATAGAATCGAACAGAAAAAAATACTCTAAAACCGCACAAACGCCCCCACTATTCGTTATACGTTAAAATTATCTTTGTATAGGAGGTGAAATCACTCAGATGTTTATCCAAAATCGCTTGCAGAATATCGAGCTCAATCGCCTGATCATCCTGCACTGCACTATTTCGAAAACCTACCATGTTCATTAACGTTTTCGCAAGTGCCTCATCCATGATGCCTGCCTCCTGTAACAACTGAAACGCTTCTCGGCTTGCCTTTGGTAAACCTAATTTTTTCTCACTGACAAGATGCATAGCGAGGTCAATACTCGCTTCACAGGCACGTCTAAAACAGGAAATGACAGGGGCTTCCGTTAACTAGAGGACCATTGAAATAGAAACAGTAGAAAAGTTTAGAAAAGAACAGCGAAGTTTTGCGCAGGATGGCATAGAGTAGAGTAGAATTGGAAAGACATGCGTTGAAGGGAACATTTCAACAACCGAAAAATCCGATCCTTTGCCCCAACTTCAACTTGAAACAACCCTCTCTTCACCTGCACTCCCATCAAAAAACGGTATAATCCTGGTTTTTTATGTATATGCGCATACGGATATACTGATATATTCGTATATGGATATATGAATATACCCAATCACTCAGGACATCTCGCCCTTTTATACGGAAGTGTTCCTTTAACTATGGAGGCTATTGTAGATGTACTGAGTTCTGAAACAAACGTAAGCCCGAATTATAAAAAAGCGCACCATTCCTAGACGCATCACAAATAACCATATATCATGATTTTTTATCGTATATACGGCTCATATTATTTTCTGCTTGGTGCCTGGATTGTTTTAGACCAAGCCCTGCGACCCTTGTAAGGACTACACAAATAGACAGCACAAAACTCAGCCTAGATAGTGTAGGCTGAGTTCTCCATGATTTTTGTAATTTCCCCATACATTTGGTTAGAGAGAATAACAATATTAGAATGCTTGCTGATCTCCATTACGGCTGGGCGAGTGTAGCTGACACTTTTCTTCTATACACCTGCTTTTTCCCTTAGCTGTTTCTTTGCTTTTCGGAAATGAAGTGATTCATATACAACTGGAATAACCACAAGTGTCAATAATGTTGCCATTGTTAATCCGCCAATTACCACAACTGCAAGACTACTTGATACTAAACTAGTCGACTCTGCCTGTTTAAATAATAAGGGAATCATCGCACTGACAGTGGCCATTGCCGTCATTAAGATTGGACGCATTCTTGTCGCTGCTGCTTCTACTAGCGCATCACGAATGATCATCGTTTGTTCATTCTGTTTGACACGGTCTAACAATACAATGGCGTTCGTCACTACAATACCGATTAACATTAAGGCACCAAGTAATGCCGTAATATCTACAGTAATCCCACTTATTAATAGCCCAAGAATGGCGCCAATTGCAGCTAATGGTAGTGAACATAATATAGCAATTGGGGCACGGAATGTCTTAAAGGTAACAACCATAATTAAGAATACAATGCCAACCGACACAAGCATGGTGATAAATAAATCAGAGAAATCGTCAGCTTGTTGTGCACTTGCACCACCAATATACACGTTCACTCCGTCTGGAATTTTCATTCCCTTTGCATCCTTCTCACCAAAGATGGCTTTTGTGATCTCTGCATTGACCTTAGATAATTTTTCAGGGTCAACATTAGCGGTAATACGTACATACGAATCACCATCTTTATGGAATACATTTGTGGGCTTCTCTTCCCCTTTTAACGTTGCTACCTTGGAAATAGGCTCCATTCCTGTAGGTGTAGCAATTAACATATTATTTAAGTCCTCTTTCGTTTTTGGATTCAACAGAGGCTCTAGCATGATGGATGTAGGCTGTGAATCAATAGTTGCCATGCCCATAGGTGTTCGGTTTAAATAAACACCCAATTGCTGAGAAATTTGCATTGCACTTCCTTCTGCAGCATTCACTTCAAATGAGTAAATCATTTTTTTGGCATCCTGATTTGTTGTTACTTTTTCGATACCTTTGATTCCCTCGATTTTCCCCTTCACGTTTGTGGCTGTTTCTTCAATCTGTGTTAAATCGTCACCCATGACATCAATTGTAATATCGGTAGACGAACCTGACATAAAGGAAGCTGTGTTTACAGTTAGTACAGCACCCTCATACGCCTTCTTTTGCTTTTCAAGTCGTTCAATGATTTGTTCCGTGTCTTTCTTATCCTTTAATATCACCACGATTGTCGCTAGCGTTGGAGAATTAACATTCCCAAAACTTGCTCCATCTTCCGTGTTCCCAAGCTGTGTGTATTCATATTTCACTTCATCTTGTGAATGGATGAAATCTTCAAGTCGAAGTGTATTTTCTTTTACTTTTTCAAGAGGAGTATCATTTGGATACTCTAGAGAAGCAATCACGTAATCAGCTGTCGATTTGTCAACTGCTCCTTTAGGCATTGCAAAATACGTCCCAATTGAACCTACAAACAATAGTATAGCCAGAAGATAGACAACCCATTTATGGTTTAATGTCCATGTTAATAAGCGAGAGAAACGTATTGCTGGTTTATGCACAGCGAGTTTACTATTTTTCAATAAGGCTGAACTCATCAGCGGTACAACGGTAACTGCCACAATTAATGATGCAAGCAAAGAATACGTGATGGTTAAGGCGAATGGCATTAAGAAATCTTGTAAACCGCCACTAACTAATCCGATTGGTAAGAAAACGGCTACCGTAGTTAATGTAGAAGCTAAAATTGCCGTTCCTACTTCTTTCGTCGCTTCCGTAACAAGACGTACCGAGAATTTCTCCTTTTGCATTTTGCGGAAAATATTCTCAATGACGACGATACTATCATCAACAAGTCGTCCAACTGCTACCGCTACTCCGCCTAGTGTCAAAATGTTTAAGGTAATGTCTGACATCCATAGTAGAAACAGTGTAAAAGCTAGAGAAAGTGGGATTGAGACGATCGTAATAAATGTTGAACGAAGGTTTCTTAAAAATAGAACAATCACTATGGTTGCAAACAGTGCACCCAATAATACTTCCTTCAGCATTGTGTTAACTGAACTTTCAATCATATCCGCAGTTGAAACAATAACATCACCTTGGACTTCACGATATTGTTTATTTATTTTCTTTGTTACTTCTGCAATTTCTTTCCCAGTACTTACTGCGTTCGCACTGCTTTCTTTTGTCATAATAAGGAACAAGGCATCCTTACCGTTTACCCGAGTAAGTGTCGTATTTGGTTTTTTAATGCTTATCTTTGCAACATCCCCCAGTTTCACAGCTGGTGCAATGGATAATTGTTCAATGTCTTTCACCGAATTTAATGTTCCAACGACTTTGATGTTACTCGCTTTTCCGTCAATCGTTTTTTCACCGACGGCCGTAGAAAGATTTTGCCCCTGAAGCGCAGTCATTACGTTCTCAAGTGATAATTGTTTTTCAGCTAGAATATTATTATCTAATTCTAAAGAAACATATGAACTCTCTGTACCAAAGGTTTGCACGTTTGCGAGACCTTTTATATCTTTGTACATTGGAATGATCTTTTTCTTCGCAAATTCGCTGTTGCTTCGTGTTAATCCATCTTTAAAGGTAATAGAAACCTGTGCAATTGGAATCATGGATGTATTTAATTGAACAATTGAAGGTTTCTGAACATTATTCGGGAGTGTCAACGTTGCAAGCGCTTCTTGCACTTCTTGCTTGGCCTCTTTCATATTCGTTTTCGACTCAAAGAAAATATCTATCTTCGAAAACCCGTCTCCTGTTGTAGAGAAAACATCTTTCTTTCCTTTGACAGACCCCACTGCCGTTTCAATTGGCGTTGTGACCTGTTGTTCCATCGAATTAGAATCGACCCCTTGCCCCATTGCAATAATCGTTACTTGTGGTTGATCAGCTGGTGGCAAAAACTCCATTGGTAACTTGAAATAACTAACAATCCCTAATAGTAAAACTAGAACTGTCACTAACGTAATGGCCGCTTTATTTTTAAAGGACCATTTTGTAAACAAAGACATAAAAAAATCTCCTTCCTCTTCCCCTTTTTCACTACATTTGTCTAGAACTCAAAAAAATGTTTCCCTTTTTTGGCTGCATTAACGAAAAGTAAGACCCCACTAAGCTCATTAAAGATTCAATTTATGGTTTATTTTCCCATTAACGTTGTAATTGTAATTCTTTTTCTTTTTATTGGCAACAAACCTAAGACTGTCCTACCTCTCAGCCTTAAGACTGATTTACGCATTTTTATTGCTTGAAATGAGGTGTGTCTATTAAAGTGGGAAGAGAGACTACATTGTACGACAGCATATAGTATTTACTTGTACAGTTTCGGTTTTGAAAAAATTACAATTTAGGAGTTCTTCTTTGACAGTAAGTCCCCTAAATTAGATACAGCCACGAATGAACCACCTATTGAACTCCATTTAAACCCTCGAATAATGCCAAGAATCAGTATGAATATTCCAAATACTGCTCCAATCATTGAACCTATTCGGACTGTTTTATCACTAGGATTGGGACGCTGAATAGATACTCCAAAAAACTTATATACTTTTTGAAATCAAATTTTGGCAATAAAAAACCCGCTGAATTGGATGTTTACAAATTCAGCGGGCTTATTTGAGTGACCTATGGAATTAATTCGATCGTCATCAAAGTAAAGGTATTCAATTAACATCCATTATTTTTGACTGACTATTCACCGTACAAAACGTGAGATGACAGCATCCCCTATCGATCCTAAGCTTCTGCCATCAGTACGGGCTTTCCCTTTTTGAACCTCTTGTTGTTAGACTTTAAAGCGATGAACGGCCAGGCTTAATTCTTCACTCAATCCTGTTAATGTTTCTGCTGCAGTCGTTACAGACAAAATCGCGCGCAGCTGTTCATCTGTTGAGGCGCTCACTTCTTCACAAGCAGCAGCTGTTTCTTGCGATGTGGCTGCCATCGTTTGGATCGTATCCGAAACATCATCTTTATGCATGGCTACTTTTTGGATTTCGATATAGACTTCATCAATTGAATCTTGCATAGCTGCCATCAATTTTGAAATTTCTCCAAAAGTAGTTTCAGTGTTGTTAACAACTATACCTTGACGCTGGAAGTTTTCACGTGTGTCATTCATTTGATGCGTAACGAGTCTAGATTCTGCTTGCAGTTCCTGAACAGTCAATTTAACTTCTTCTGTCGCGCGTGCCGATTGTTCGGCAAGTTTACGTACCTCTTCAGCCACCACGGCGAATCCTTTGCCATGCTCACCCGCACGTGCAGCTTCAATGCTGGCATTCAATGAAAGTAGATTCGTTTGGGATGAAATTTCGGTAATCGTTTCCATGACGCCACCAATTGCTTTTACTTTCGTTTCAAGCGTACTAATGACTTCTGACATGGCATGCAAATTCGTTTCCCAATCGCTAAAGGATTGTTTCAACTGGTGCATTTGACCTTGTCCGTTCGTATTCATGTCGCCTGCTTTCGTTGCAATATCAGACATGATACCTGCCTTCGTTGTGATTTCGTTAATTTGTTGACCAAGCGCATACGCACGTTCCGTAACAACTTCTGCGTCTTCTGCAGATTTCGATGCACCTTCTGCAATTTCCGTAACGGCAAGTGCCACTTCTTGACCCGATGCACTTGTTTCTTCCGCAACTGCACTTAAGCTTTCCGAGCTAGCACGGACGTTCGAGGCAGAGTCATTAACAACCGTTATAATGGCATTCATATTGTCAATCATCATATTAAAATTAGCGCCAAGTTCCCCAATTTCATCCTTTGTTTTAATATCCGAACGAACCGTTAAATCACCTTGTGAAACAGCATTCATAAGTGCTTTTAATACACCAATCGGTTTAATCGTTCGGCTGATTGTGAAATACAATCCGATGAAAATAATAAATAACGTAACAAGTGCGACAAAAATCATGGATGTCCGTAAGTGGGTTGCTGTCGCATTAATATTTTTTTCCTGATACACGGCAGAAATTTTCCAACCAAGTTCCGGTAGTGTCGTATGAACATTTACATAATCAACACCCTCGTACTCATAGTAGGAAGTATTCTGTTCATTACCTGCCTTATACATATCTGCAATGAAGGGCATCTCCATAAAATTCTCTCCGTTGCTCGATGGATGGGCAATAACTGTACCATCTGGATCCAATACCATTGGATACCCACCATAACCGACATCATTGGATTTGATCTCACTGGCTAATTCAGTAAGCTTAATATCAAGTGCAAGAACACCAATGACTTGGCCATTCGATTGTATAGCCTTAGTGACCGCAACAACCAATTCATCCGTTGCCAAGTCCATGAATGGTTTAGACCATTGGATCGTATCTGGATGTGCAACCGCATTTTGATACCACTCACGCTTTGTTGGATCATAATCAGCTCCGAGGTCTGCTTGTGGCATGATTATTATTTTCTTCGTAGGAAGAGCTATATAGACAGAGGCTGCATCTTCATAGAAACCTAAAAAGTGACTAAACTCTTGTTTAAGGGCCTGAACGGTTGGACTTGTGGAAACGTCTTGTCCAGCAAGAGCAAAGTCAATGACTGTTGGTGTTGTAGACAGTTGTCCAATCCCCTTCCCATATTGACCAAGGAAATTTTCAATAGAAAAGCTAATTTCTTTCACAAGTGCTGCACTAGCTTCTGTAGCACTTTTTTCAGTTGTATTTTTTACTTGTGTACTACTAATCACCGTCATAAACGCGATCCCTAGTAAAAATAGGACCATGACTGTCATGATAATTTTCGTTTTTACAGATTTAAACATATATAGCTAACACCTTCTCTTTCACTTGTTCAAAATAGGATTACTTTAAAAACTATCGACCATAAAGTTCATTTGTTTAGGTAGAAGTAATCATTACAAAAAATGGTAATAGTTAGAAGATACTAGTTCATCACCATATAGTAATTCGAAAACTCTCCATTTACCTGCAGTTTAAAAGCAAAACTCACGTATCATAATTGTTATCGAGACAAACCACGAGAAGTGTTTTCCCTTAAGAAAACAAATATATTTATCTAGACCAGTTCTAAAATCCCCGTGTTCTAACTATCCCCCTAATCAAACCTAAACATAAGCCATCATCTAAACCAACTAACCAAAATAGAGTCCTCAAATACCTAAAACTATAACTCTAGTAAATTACGCTACTCCAGCCAAAAGCCAAACGTAAATAGAAATATGTAAAGGCAGACTGGAGTATTTAATTAACCTGATGCTTCAAAGGATTGGTCGATGGGTATTCGGTCAGTTGGCTGAAAGATGAGCTGATCTACGTACGTCATTAATTTTTCGTACCCACCAACCTGTTCGAGCTCTTCTGTCCACTCCTGAATCATTTGGAGCAGCTGACGACGGTAATTCGCTTTTGACGCTTGTAACAACTGCATCGCATGCTGAATAAACAGGTGAACGGTTGTCCAGCCTGTTTTTGCGTTCCGTCCCTTACCGGTAACGGTCTTTAGTAGTTTCGTAGAAGATTTGAGTACCTGGTTCAATGTACTTTGTGGAATCCCGATTGCTTCACATATTTCTTTTTGCGTACGCCAAATAAACGGTTCAGAAGGGTTATTTTCTGCCGTGATGTACGCGATGATGTCTTGTTCCCATTCGTCGTAATGACTTCGTGTACGGTCTTCTCTGTCCTTTTTAAACTTATACCAGACATGTCTCCCTGTATTTACTGGAATAGACTGGCCATTCGATACATGTAGGGCTAATAATGCCTCAATGTATTCTTTACTTGCCCCTTTGTACTTCCCAGAATACGCCGAATTCAGTATGCTGTGGATCGTCGCGCCTGTTAACGGGTAACGTAGGCGGTAATTGTACTCGTCAATAAAGTCCAATGTGCGGGACTTGTCCCACCCTTCACTAAAGCAAACGAGCGCGAGCGTAAAGAGCGTATTATTCCGTCCGATTTGCCCTTTCTGTCCTTTTACATCAACGGCATGTACTAATGCTTGGAACCACTCTGAATCTAGCACAGAAGCTTTTGATAGTTTTGTAGGGACGACAAATAACGGTCGCTCGATGTTGTCATCAGAGCGAGTGGACCAATTGATGAATTCTGCCATGCTATATGTATTCGTTACTTGCGCAAACACGATATTCGCGGCCTTTGGTAAACGGAAGAAGCCAAAGTCATTACAAAACAGATCGGCATCGACGTCTTTCAAACTTCTTTTTAGATTATCAGCGATTCGTTTTGCGACAGCTAATCCACGAAAATCGTTTTTATTTGAGATAAATAGTGGCTGCTTTAACGTAAAGTACACCTGGTAGCCACGGTCTGAAGCGACAATTAACGTTGGTAGACCGATCGAGTGGTCCATACACGTGAGTACAATCTCTTGTACCGTGTGCTTTTTTGTATCAATATCGACCACGAACGTGTTAATTTGCAGAAGGTTACGCTCCTCAAAGCCACGTATCATGCGCCTTGCATCATCAGCGTATCCATACTGACGGTACACATTTGGTGTAAAATGCGTTAAGCCCGGTGCATCTTCAAGTAATGTTTCTTTGGACGTCACAATGTAGCCCTTTACGCCCGTTGTGTGGAAGTCTGCTTTTGAACGCACGACAAAGACAGCCCCCTTCTTCGAGCGCGCATCGATTTTCGCTGCCTCTATTCGTTTCGGAAGGGGCGCATTGGAGTATTTGGTTTTATAGGTAGTCAGCCCCTCATGTAAGATCACATCATAGACCTGTGCGAGATTTACGAGTACTGGTTCATCTTGAACTGCTGCTTGTGCCATTATGGTTCACCTCATGCCCTTAGAACGTTCGATTTCACTAAGGACAAGTATAATAAATGAACCACTTGCAAAATGGGCCTCTCTAAGCGTTTTTGAACCACTTTTTCAAACCACTTTTTTTCTTAGAGCCACAAGGGATTGCGAGATTTTGAAAAAAAAAGTTTCTATGACGAGTTCCCGAAAAAATGAACCACTTTTCCGAATATGAACCACTATTTAATATGAACCAAAATAGCCCCTATACGTTGATAGAACAACCTTTCTAGCACTTTTCATTACGCCCCTAAGTACACCTCGTTCCCGAAAAAAAAGGCACCTGGTTCATTTATTAGTACACCCAGTTCCCGAAGATGAACAAAATATGAACCACTTTTAAAGCCATTTGTTGGTATGCCTATCTTTCTAAGTACACCTAGTTTCCGAAAACTCACTAAGTACACCTAGTTTCCGAAAACTCTCTTAATATGAACCACTTTAGTACACCTAGTTCCCGAAAATCGGTTCATTGTATCCCCTGTTTAGGAAGTGACGCTGTACTTTGATAGCACATGTACAAAGTCTCCACTTACTTTTGCTCTTATCCTCGTAATCCCTTCTTTTCCGAACAAATTTACCGTGGTTCGTATTTTATGCTAAGTACACCTAGTTTCCGAAACATGAACCACTTCCTCTGTTTTTGAACCAATTTTGACCCCTAACCATACCTAGTTCCCGAAAAATGTCGAATTTCATCATATTTTGGACCAATAGTGGTTCATCTTATCACTCTAACTACAAAAATGGTTCATAAAGCATTGGCTATTAATTCATCTTTGTTATACTAAAGAGGATGATAGAATGTACGAGGTGAACTAGAATGTCCTATAAAGATATGCCCGAACGTATGATTATTAAAAATGAATGGCTTCCGTTAGTCATAGTAGAAGAAGCACTTCCACTATTTCAAGCAGATTCACGCTATATCGAGCTTTTAGAGCGTTGGGTACATGATGCGTCTTTACTAAGCGTAAATGCCCTGCATGTGCCTTCACAGAGCTTACAGGTGCTTTGTAATTTCTTTACGGACTCTTTATACCCAAATCAACCATTAACAAAACTGATGATTCGTAATGCGATTCACAACTATACCGATTCTATCCTAGCTGAAGTTGGGCCTTATCTCCAAAATGAAGTGTCTGCTCCAGAAAATGAACCACCTCATGTGGAAGTCATAGAGCAAGTACTCGATAACGATTATATGTATGGTACGATGCACTCGGATTATCAGCTGATGCGTGATTTAGTCACAAAGAAAAAGCAATTTGTTGAAAATGAAGACGGTTTATACGGAGCGAAGATTCAAGATAATAAAGGAATCGTACGAGGGAAAGCCGAAGTACGACCGTTTACGATGGAGATCGCCAATTCTGAAAAGCAGCAAATGTGGCTATCCCTCATGGAATCGACACTGAGTTCACTCGATGAATGGACAGCCGATTTATTCGACTTGATTTCGTATTTATGGATCGTACAGCCGAAAGATGCGGATGGATACATTAAATTCCATAGTGATGAGGCCTTGAAGCTCCGATTTGCGGATGCCATGAAGGAAGATTTCTATATCCGTGAAAAAGAGCGTTTTAGTATTATGAAGCGTGTCGCTGCCCTGTCAAGTATTTGGGTATCGATGCGTGGTGACAATATAACCGTCATTGATACGGAAAAGATTTCAGATGAACAGCAGTATGATTTCACGACATTTAATCGCATGTTTGACATTGGTAGTTTAGATATGGCTTACGATAAAAAGACCGGCAAGGCAAAAGGGATTTACTCCTTACAAATTCGCCCTGCACCGATTCTTTCGTATTATTTAAACAATGAGCAGCAATCTTTCGGCGCACTTGATTTAAAGGTCTTTCAATATAGTCACCATACGCAGCGAGAACATAAACGTTTGACACGTTATTTAAATTACCAATGGAAAATACGCGCGTTAAAACGTACTTTGCATCAGCCGTTTAAGATTAAGACACTACTCGATGTGGTGGCCTTTCCTAAAAGTTATAACGGTGTACAAATACGTGATCGCCTTGAATCTGTACTAGACGATCTTCAGCACGATCATGTCATCAAAAACTGGTACTACACCGAACCCATCGATGAAGAGCGGATCGGGAAGCGCTTCTGGGTACAAAAATATTGGCGTCCTCTCACGGTGGTAATCGTTCCACCAGATGAAATTATTGCAGAGAATCTAAAGAAAATTAATATCGAAACATTAGCTTCACCCGTCGTCAATCATGAGGTCGCTGCCACAATCGTGTCTTCATCGATTACCGAGCAGCTTTCAGGAGATTCCGAACAAATTGCAATGAGCCTAGAAGAAAACCAGCCGATTGAAATTTCACCAGAGTATATCGCCGAGTTAATTGAACAGGACCAATTAAGCATCCGAAAAGCTGCAACGGAAATGGGGCTTTCCCATAGCACCCTCCTTCGCTACTTGAATAAACAGAATAAACGCTACAGCAAAGCGAATATTTTAAAATTAGAGCAATGGGCTGCCGGGAAACAGCAAACAAAAGAATAAAAATAGTGGGCTAGCGAATACTTTGCTAGCTCTTTTTCTTTTTAGCTATTTCCTAAGGGTAGGAACGCTATGTGGGGTGAAAGAGGTAGCTAGCGTTGAAGAATGGTATTATATGAAGCTAGTTAATGAATCTAGTGTCGGTAAAAAAAGGGGTACGTAAATAGTGGGGTGAATTAAACCTCATGATGTTACCTCCTGAAGATTAGAGGAAGATAACCAACGTTTCTCTACCCCTTGTCATTAATGGCTTCCACCAAGCGTTCAAGAATACACAGGAGAACTGAGTAGCGCAAGACGATGGTATGGGAAAAAGGTTAACTCTTCCCCATAGCAACATCAATTCTTAGAACAAGCTTTGTAGAGAACTCAAATAATCATCTACTTGGAGAAGTTGGATTTTCATTCACACAAAACGATAAAAACTATTGAAATTATTCAACAAGAAATAGTATATCTATCATTCACGTATTTTATATTGTATTTATCGTAACGGTCTTCATTGTAGTAAAGAACTCTTTCGCAGCCTGCCCTTGCTCACGGGCACCAGTGCTTGAATTTTTCACTCCTCCAAACGGTGCTTGAGGTTCTGCTCCACCCGTTTCATCGTTCACTTGAACAAGCCCTACCTCACTACGATTGATAAAATCAAATGCTTTTTGAATATTGCTTGTGTAAATCGAGGCACTTAATCCAAACTCCGAATCGTTTGATAATCGAATCGCCTCCTCGTAATCTTTTACCTTCATGACCGCTAGTACTGGTCCAAAAACTTCTTCACGTGCAATCGCCATCTCATGCGTTACATTCGTAAAAATCGTAGGATCAATGTAGTATCCCTCTGATTTATCCTTTGTAGGGCCACCGCCAAATACAAGGTCAGCTCCTTCAGATTTTGCCTTTTCAATCGCCGCTAAAATATCCTCATATTGCCCTATAGATGAAACAGGGCCCATCGTAATACCAACTTCGATTTTCTTCGCTTCTGCGATTAAATGCTCTAAGGCTTCTTTATAAATGGCTTCTTCGATGTACACTCGACTAGTGGCAGTACAACGTTGACCCGTTTGCTTCATCGCACCTTCAATTGTCAATCTGGCAGCTAATTTTAAATTGGCGTCTGCTAAAATGATGGCAGCATTTTTCCCACCTAGCTCAAGTTGGATTTTTTTATTCGTAGGTCCAGCTGTATTTAATATACTTTGCCCTACACCATTAGAACCCGTAAACGTAATCGCTTTGACTTCAGGTGCTTCCAGTATAACTTGCCCTACCTTTGAGCCACGCCCTTGCACAACGTTTAAAACGTTTATTGGCATGCCTGCTTGTTCAAATAGTTCACCAATTAGCTTACCCGTTAAAGCCGTTTCAATGGAAGGCTTCCAAACGACGGTATTGCCATACACTAATGCAGGAGCAATTTTCCACAAAGGGATGGCAACAGGGAAATTCCACGGTGTAATGGCTGCCACAACACCAAGGGGCACACGCTTTGTGTACAATACTTTTGCTTCACTAGCAGAAGGTAATACTTCACCTGTTGCACGCATTCCTTCTTGTGCGTAGTAACGTAAAATGGACGCACCACGTTTAACTTCACCAATCATTTCATTTTTCGTTTTACCCATTTCACGCGAAGCAGTTTCTGCCACTTTATCGATATTTTGTTCAAGTAAGTCAGCCATCACGCGTAAAATTTCTCCACGTGCTACGGATGATGTATTTTTCCAGCCTTCAAATGCTGCCTGAGCTGCTGAAACGACTGCTTTCGTTTCATCCAGTGTTAATAGCTCTACTTGACCGATACATTCAGATGGTTTTGCTGGATTAAATTGTTCACGAATTTCTCGAATGATTGTTGTCATAAAACACCTCCAGGAGTTATTCCTACACGATTTTCATTATTTTTTATTTCTTTTGGAATCCCACTAATCATCGCTCACCCTTCTTTCTCAACAATTGTTTTACGTACATGTTCAAATGTCTCGTCTAAAATACGTAACATTTCATTTAGTTCTGCTTTAGATAAAATTAGGGGTGGCGAGAAGACAACTGTATCTTGATCGTACGTAACCGTTCGTAAGATTAAGCCCCGTTTCATTGTTTCTTGTACGAAAATCGGGCTAAGTAATGTCTCGAAAAGCTCGCCTGTCTCACGGCTTTTTACTAATTCAATCGCTCCGAGTAATCCAAGGGTACGAACGCGTCCGATAAAGCTATATTTTTCTCGGAGTGCTTTGAAGCCTTCTAACATCGCTTCACCCATATTTGCTGCATTTTCGACAAGCTTTTCACGCTCAATAATTTCAATATTTTTCAACCCCACTTGGCAGGCAAGTGCATGACCACTGTACGTATAACCGTGCATTAATGTACCTTTTGAAAGCTCACAATACTCTTGATGGATTTTTTCTGAAATCACCACTCCACCAAGTTGCACATAACCGCTGGATACACCTTTTGCAAACGACATCATATCAGGTACTACGCCGTAATGCTCCATGCCAAAAAATTTACCAGTACGACCAAAGCCAGTAATTACTTCATCTGCAATGAATAAAATACCGTACTCATCGCATATTTCCCGCACTTCTTTAAAGTAATCTTTTTGCGGGATGTTTACGCCTCCCGCACCTTGTACAGGCTCTGAAATAAATGCTGCAACGGTTTCAGGTCCTAGCGTTTCAATCGTTTCACGTAAATTACGCGCGGATTGATTGTATACATAGTGGAAATCAGGTGCATGTGATTTCGTAAAGTCACGGAATGCTTGTAAACCTGTCGCATTTGTTGCCCCCATTGCCACACCGTGGTACGACTGCGTACGTGAAATAATTTTTTGACGCTCCGGCTGCCCTTTTAGTAACCAATAATGACGTGCTAATTTAATCGCGGTGTCATTCGATTCCGAACCACCCGAAGTGAAAAATACCGTATTTAAATCTCCAGGAGCTAAGGAAGCAATTTTAGTCGCTAAACGAATAGCAGGTTCATTACTAAATGTAGCAAAGCATGAGCTGAATGCTAATGTAGCCATTTGCTCCTTTGCCACTTCAGCAATTTCTTCACGGCCATGCCCGATATTTACATTCCATAAAGAAGACATACCATCAATGTAAATATTGCCTTCCATATCTTTTAAGTAAATACCTTTTCCTTCTGTAAAAATAGCAGCTGGTCCTTGTGATTGTTGTTGTTCAATGGACGTAGTTGGATGGAGAAAATGCTTCTGATCTAATACTTTTAACTCTTCTTTTAATTGAATTGTCATAAATAGGAACCTCTTTCCCCTTAAAATTTCATACACTTTCATAACAGCAATTCTCGTGCCAACTCCTTAAAGAAATTAAAAAAGAGGCATTTTTCTTTTTGAAAATGCCCCTTCTGTCATCCTAAATGTATTAACAGATGATTATTAGATATTTTGTTGAGAATCATTGATGTATTTTTTCATTATCGTTGCAATACGACACGAGAAAGCATTGCTGTTTTGCCACTTTTCATGCGTAAATACAATTCTGATGTAAAAATGCATCATTAGTCTTCGTATGATATGTGACGCGTTAATTGATATTTTTGTATTTTCCGTACTAATGTAGATTGATCGCAGCCGAGTGATTTTGCAGCTTGTCGTATACTTGGATGTTCAGACAACGCTTGCTTGATCATTTGCTTTTCAAACGCTGCTAATTGCTCCTTTAACGTGCCACTCAACATCGTAGTTGCCATTTGTTCAGGCACACTTTGCTTATGTTCTGTATTTTCTATATCACGAACAATAATGGGGTTGCTATCTAGCTCCTGTTGTACAGTGTTTACGGTTATTTCTGGTTGCGTCGCTAATAAACAAATACGTTCCACCATATTTTTGAGTTGTCGGACATTCCCTGGCCAATCGTAAGCCTCTAATATTTTCATTGCCGATGTTTCAATCATCCGATGAATACCATACTTTTCTTCAATTAAAGCTAAAAAATGATTGATCATCGGAATAATATCTTCGCGACGCTGCCTTAATGTCGGAATTTCAATGGGGATGATATTTAACCGATAATACAAATCCTCCCGGAAACCACCTTGCCTCACCATCTCCGCTAAGTTTCGATTCGTCGCTGCAATAATACGCACATCAATCGGAATAGGTTTTCCACTACCAATACGCTGTACTTCAGATTCTTGTAGCACTCGCAATAATTTCGCCTGCAGCAGCAAGGGCATTTCACCAATCTCATCTAAAAATACGGTACCCCCTGATGCGATTTCAAATAACCCAGCTTTTCCACCTTTGACTGCCCCTGTAAATGACCCTGCTTCATAGCCAAAAAGCTCAGATTCTAGTAATGTTTCAGGAATTGCACTACAGTTAATCGTTAATATTTGCTTATCGCTACGTCTGCTATACGCGTGAATGAGCTTTGTAATTTCTTCTTTACCAACACCCGATTCACCACCGATTAATACAGTAGATTCTACTTCTGCAACTCTCATGACACGCTTTACTACTTCCATCATGGCAGGTGACACGGAAATTAAATTACTATTTCTAGACTTTTTATTATGTAAGGCTTGTAGTTTATTTTTAAAATTTTCATTTTGAACTTCTAATTTTTGTACTTCTTGTTCTAACAGTTTTAGCTCCGTCATATCACGTGTAATCGCTACAACGTATTGCAATTCACCAGCTTCATCGAAAATCGGCTTGCCGGTAACTAAAAAGCATTTTCCGTTAATGAATGTTTGCAAAATCGTAACTTTTTCTTTTGATTCGATCACTTTCATCGATATTGAGTCACTCATTACCCCTTCAGCTATTACGTCTTTTGCGTATCTTCCCATTAAATCCATGCCGACAATTTCAATATCATTATCATTTTGAAATAATATTTTACCATTGCGGTCACAAATCGTTATGCCATCTGAAATGGAGTTTAAAACTTTATTTAATAATGGGTTCATAAAATCAATTTCGCTAAATTGCTTCAATGGCCTTAAATAAAATAAGTTGCCTTGCAATGTTTCTATTACATGAACAAAGTAGCCTTCTGCCTCAAATGATTCTTTTCCTTTACAATATTTTTCTTTTATTTTTTCAAGGAGCTCTATTTGGATATCATTTTTCACAATCACTTCATGATTATTCACAATAAAAAATTGTTCCTCTTTATGAAGTTCTACTGTCGACATCTAGATCACATCCCTTCCAAACTTGAATACGCTAAGATGCTCACTATCTAAGGGTATTCACCTCCAAATAACATTCTACTCCGAAGCTAATTTCCCCTCTATTTACCAGATCGACTTAAAGAGAATATCATTCTACATCCATAGTGTATTTGTGAATAAAAATAGCTGGATGCAGTAAGGCGTTTCATATTCTGCTGATCTGCTAATGGGCTTTGTTTGTTTTCAGCCTTGATTAACTGTTTTAGCCGTTTTTTAATCGATTTTCATTTCATAACTACATGACATTTCATTTCATACTTGCCGTCACAAAAGGAATGTCAGCTAAAATTTCTACTTAAATCAATATTTTCCTCAAATAATATAAATTATAAAATTTTCAAATTATTCTAAAATAAGTTTGACTAGCAAACATGCATAGTAATAAAATACACATATACAGAAACAGTTATTATAATGCGGTAAAAAGGAGGAGTTAGGCGATGTTTCAATTACCAACTGTGCAATTTACGGACGAGCAAGAACAATTTCGTTTAGAAGTTCGAGCGTTTCTACAAGAAGAGTTAGCAAAAGGGACTTTTGTGCCAAAATGTGATTCGTGGTTAAGCGGAGACGATCCTACGTTTTCAAAATTAATCGGGGAAAAAGGCTGGATTGGCATGACTTGGCCAAAAAAATATGGTGGGCAAGAACGGAGTACAATCGATCGTTACATAATAACGGAGGAGTTTTTAGCCATTGGGGCGCCGGTTGCAGCGCATTGGTTTGCGGACCGTCAAACGGGACCACTTCTTTTACGTTACGGAACAGAAGAACAGCGTGAATTTTTCCTCCCGCAAATTATGAAAGGCGAATGCTACTTCGGTATTGGTTTAAGTGAACCAAATAGTGGTTCCGACTTAGCATCCGTAAGTACACGGGCTGAAAAAGTGGATGGTGGCTGGATTGTGAATGGCCAAAAAATTTGGACGAGCAACGCCCACCTTTGCCACTATATGGTCACTTTAGTGCGCACAAGTCCTTTTGATGGAAAACATAAACATGCGGGGCTGAGCCAGCTTATTGTCGATTTACATGCAGAAGGTATAACCGTTGTACCGATTAAGTTTTTAACGGGGGAACATCATTACAATGAAGTGTTCTTTGACAATGTCTTTGTACCTGACAGCATGGTTGTAGGAGAAATTGGGAATGGCTGGGTTCAAGGATTAGCAGAGCTAGCCTTTGAGCGCAGTGGTCCAGAACGGATATTAAGTACATTTCCATTAATCGATGAACTCATTCAAGAACTAAAACGCCAAAACAATACAGAAGGATTAAAACAAGCAGCTAAAGTTGTGGCACGGCTATGGAGCTTGCGTAACCTTTCAATTGGTGTGGCACAGTTGCTAGACTCTGGTGACGGTGATGACGTGTCCATTCCTGCTGCCCTTGTAAAAGCTCTTGGGACGAAATTTGAGCAAAGTATTCCTGAAATTACACGTTTATTAGTACAAACATATCCAACACTAGATGCTCAGCGTAAAATTGATCGCTTTATGGCAGAGTCCATTTTACATGCGCCAGGCTTTACGATTCGCGGTGGAACTTCAGAAGTACTATATGGTGTAGTGGCGAAAGGGGTTGTAGCTCAATGAGTGAAATGAAAGATATGATTTTAGATGTGGTAGAACGTATGTTAAAAGAAAATATCGATAAAGATTTAGTCGATACTGTAGAACAAGGCAAATGGGCACCAGAAGTGTGGAACTTATTTGAAGAAAACGGGATGACGATCGTAGCCGTTTCCGAAGAAAATGGGGGTGCAGGAGGCGATTTAGAAGATCTACTGAATATCGTTCGATTAACAGGGAAATATGCTGCCCCGATTCCGTTTATGGAGACAACATTGGCGAATTATTTACTAGAATATACGAACTTACAAGTGGTCGAGGATTTGGCGACGTATATGCTTGCTGCTAATCAAGCCTTTACGCTAGAGGATGGCAAACTATCGGGCGAAGCGATTCATATCCATTGGGCGCGTCATACAAAACACTTAGTTACACTTGCCAATAGCGCAGAAGGCACGCACTTAGTAGAAGTAGAGTTGAGCCAAGCTGAAATTACGCCGAGTACGAATTTAGCGAGTGAACCACGTGATACGGTGAAGTTTCATAACGCTACCGTTTCACAAGTATCTGCCGTGTTACCATTTGATGAGATTCACGCAATGACAATACTCGAAACAGCCTTTCAATTAGCACTGATGGCGGGTGCCATTGATAAAATAAACGACTTAACGATTCAATATACGAAAGAGCGCGAGCAATTCGGGCGTCCGATTCATCGCTTCCAGCTCGTTCAGCAGCATATCGTGTATTTAGCAGGTGAAACGGCTGTCGCTTTAGCAGCATTTAATAACGTCACTGATGCCCTTCTGACGGATAGTCATACGAGCGAAGTAGCCTATGCACGCATTCGTTTTGAAGAAGCCATTCAAGCAGTAACGACGATTTCACATCAAGTACATGCTGCAATCGGAACGACACACGAACATAGCTTGCACCAATATACGCGTAGACTTTGGTCGTGGCGCGATGAAGGGGCTAACACTTCTTACTGGACGGATGTTGTGGCAACACAGTTATTAGAAATTAGCGGTGATAGTCTATGGGCGTATTTAACTTCATGTAGCAGAAATCCACTACCGCTCAAAGTGTAAGGATGAATGGCAAAGGGTACTTACTATTTAGCAGTGACATTATAAGGAGTGATATTAATGGCTGATTTACTATTTGAAGTGAACGATCATATTGCAACAATTACGTTAAACCGACCGGAAGCGTATAACGCCTTCAGTGAAGAAATGATTACGGAGTGGATTAAAGCACTTGAAACGGTCCGTGATTCGGATGATATTCGTGTCGTGATCGTGAAAGGGAACGGAAAATCATTTTGTGCAGGTGGCGATATTAAAGCGATGCAAGCAGGAGAAGGTTTCTTCCAAAGTGCAGAGGACATCGCTTCGACAGGCTTAGCACGAAAAAATTCACTTTGGAAAAAGATTCAACGTATCCCTCTTCTGCTTGAGGAAATTGATAAGCCTGTCATTGCACAAGTGCATGGGTTCGCCATGGGGGCAGGCCTTGATATGGCATTAATGTGTGATATTCGGATTTCTGCGAAATCAACAAAGATTTCTGAAAGCTACATTAACGTAGCCATCGTACCAGGCGACGGTGGAGCTTATTATTTACCGAAATTAGTCGGCATCGACCAAGCACTCGACATGTTTTGGACAGCACGTGTACTTACGGCCGATGAAGCAAAAGAAAAAGGGGTCGTCACATTTGTGGTGGAAGACCATGAGCTAGAGGCATACACATTAAATTATGCAAAAGAATTAGCGAGTCGCCCAACAACGGCAGTACAGTTCATTAAGCGTGCGGTCTACCAAAGTCAACGGATGGATTTACGTTCTGCGCTTGACTACATTTCATCACAAATGGCCATTGTGACTGAGCTCGATGATTTTAAAGAAGGCGTTAATGCCGTTGTGGAAAAACGCAAGCCTGTTTATAAATGATGGTCGGAGGAGGAAATACGATGCAACCTCTTGAAAATATACGAGTGTTAGATTTATCACGTGTCTATGCTGCTCCCGCTGGCTCAATGATGCTGGCAGATTTAGGGGCAGAAGTGATTCGCGTAGAACACCCAGACGGCTCAGATAGTATGCGTGACTGGGGCCCCTTTTTGAATGATCAAAGCACGTATTATTTATGTGCCAATCGCAATAAAAAATCGATGACATTAGATTTAAAAACAGAAGACGCCAGGGAGCAATTTAAAGAGCTTGTCAAAGATGCAGACATCATCCTTGAAAACTTTAAAACGGGCGACATGGCGCGAATGGGGCTAAGTTACGAGGAGCTAAAAAAAGTGAATCCACGCATTATTTATTGTGCGGTAACTGGCTTCGGTCAAACAGGACCTCTTGCTTCTGAACCAGGCTTTGACCCCGTGATTCAAGCGATGAGTGGTTTAATGGACGTGACCGGCGCATCGGAAGGCGAAGCCACAAGAGTCGGAGTCCCTATTGCCGATATTTTAACGTCTCATCATGTGGTCATTAGTATTTTAGCGGCACTGCGGATGCGTGATCAAACAAATGAAGGCCAATTTATTGATTTAGCGCTACTCGATGTTCAAATGAGTAGCTTAGCGAATGTAGCGAGTGCTTATTTAAATACAGGCTTTGCTTCAAAGCGTTTAGGGAACCGCCATAACAATGTCGCGCCGTATCAAGTATTTGCCTGTGCGGATGGCCCCCTAATGATTTGTGCTGGCACAGATGGACAATTCCAAAAGCTTTGCGTCATGATGGAACGTGAGGAATGGGCGAAAGATGAACGGTTTGTAACCAATACGATGCGGAAGCAACATGAAGATGAGCTTGTTGAGATGATTACAGCAGTTACCATAACGAAAACGCGCGATGAATGGCTTGCGTTATTACAACAACACAAAATTCCAGGTGGCCGTGTGAATACCATTGCCGAAGCACTCGAACAACCGCAAATGATCGCACGTGACATGATTGGTGAACTCGAGCACGAACAATACGGGAAAGTGAAGTTCGTCAAAAGTCCATTAAAGTTCTCTAGTTTAAATATCGACTATAAATTAGCACCTCCGATTCTTGGAGAACATACAAATGAATTCCAAAAGGCCTCTCTCCCGAAATGAAAGTGCGTTATAATTGAAGTAGTTGTTATCTTCATGTAGCAAATATTCTTATGCTGAAAAGCGTAGCAGCCGTTACTATGAAGATAACGCCCAAGCGGCAAATACGCCAAGGCGAATTTCATTTGAGTAGGTGACGAGATGAATCAAGAAACGTTCGAAAAAAACTATACAATGTCGTCGCTACACAAAGCGATTAAAGTATTAAAAGCTTTTACGAAAGAAGAACCAAGCTTTTCTTTAACCGAGTTAAGTAAAAAAACAGGCATTAGTATTTCCAGTTTACAGCGCTTCGTTTCTACCTTTGTGCATGAAGGATTTCTGCATAAAGATGAACGTACGAAACGCTACCAACTAGGCCATTCGCTCCTGTACTTAGGGAATTTAGTCAAGCAAGAGTCTAGTCTTATTCTTGTCGCCGAGCCTATTTTAAAAAACCTGAACGACGAAATGGGCGAAAGTGTTTCGATGAGTATTTTAGATGGCGTAGAAAGACGCTGTATTCTAAACTATGATTCCACCTATCCGCTATCAACAAAAATGTATGTTGGGGACACCTCTCCCCTTTATGCCGGTGCTTCTTCTAAAACATTGCTCGCATTTATGCCCAATGTTTTAGAATATGTAGACAATATAGCGCTTGAACCCATCACAGAGAAGACGGTTCTTTCAAAAGAGCAGCTACTCGAGGAATTACAGCAAATTCGTTCACAAGGTTATGGGAAAAGTAGTAGTGAGCGTGTACGCGGGGCATGCTCGGTGACAGCACCGATTTTAAATGCTTCTCATCAAATCCTTGCTTCGGTGACGATGGTCATTCCAGAAGTACGATACAGTGATTATGAGGAACAACGATTAATTGAAAAAATTACAAAAGCCGCATCTGACATTGAAAAACAACTGTATTAATGAAGCAATCCCTTCGTTCATGATGGAGCGCACTGAAACATTTATGTTATTAAATTCAGTATCTTTCAAAGTACTTCAGGTATGAGACTGGCTTAGCGAAAGCAAATACAGCACAATTCTCTTATGTGAGAATCTGTGCTGTATTTTTAAAGGACTTGACATGGAGCCTCTGTCGGCATGATCAAACATGAAAAGCTGAAGCCGTTGTTTCGTATGGCAAACAAGCCTATCGTACCCACCCGTCCATGTAAAGTCCAAACATTGTGTACGTTAAATACTATAAATAATGAATGTCGATAATGTTTCCGTAAAGATAAAATTTAGCCATTCTTAGTATCTTAAAATACGATGAAAAAACATACTGTAGATAAGCACAACGATTGCTAACTGGCAACCTTATTATGTTTTAAACGACTTTAGTGTTACTTACCACTTCTTCTAATGTCCATTTTTTAAATTTGGAAAATTTCTTATCATCGTTGGTTCTTTCGGTTACATGATACATTGTAGGTTGACCGAACAACTGAAAAAGGCAGTAACGATAAAGGATAACCCCCCCTGTCATTACTGCCTTTTAAATATTGCATATAAAAGAACGTTTTTTACTTTCTAACAACAGAGCTGTTTCAAAAGATCCCCCTTAACAGAAGTTAACTTTTGTGACACTCCAGTTCCTATAAATTACTTATTGTTTGTTTCTACTTGCTTGGCCTCTGTTAACTCAGCAGCTTTTGTCAGCTTTCCTTCTTTTTCAAGCTGAGCAATCAGTTCATCTAACGTGACCCCTTTCTCTTTAGCCATTTCTTCTAAGTTGACCGGTTCACTGGATGTTGAGTCTTGCGCTGTTTCGGTACTCGAAGTTGGTTCAGCAACTTCTGTTAGCTTTTCTTCTTTTTCAAGCTGAACAATTAGTTCATCTAACGGGACCCCTTTTTCTTTAGCCATTTCTTCTAAGTTGACCGATTCACTTGATTTCGTAGATTCCCACATGTCGTTGTTGCTCGCAGCCAATACCGAACCTGCAACAACAGATAACCCTAGTGTAAATGTAGCAATTGTTAATATTTTCTTCATAATAAATTCCTCCCATCTATTTTGATGTTACTAGCATATAACAATTTGTGTTAAATCCTTGTTAAGAGAAATTCTTCTTAAAAATTTGCAAAAAAAAGGCTTTGAATAACCCGTTTCAACAGCCATTCAAACCCTTTTTCATTTTCTTTTTTATTTTACCAAGTGTAATTTCGAAATAAGTACCGCCGTGTTCATTATCCGTAACGACGCTGTTTCCGTTGTACTTTGGTTAGGATCCTTTGCACAATGGAAAGTCCCAAGCCTGAGCCCCCCAATTCACGAGAGCGTGATTTATCCACTCTGTAAAACAGGAAAACCCCAGCTCTACTCGATTAAATGGCCCGATTGTTGAACACAAGATAAACAACACTCTTCTACTATCCTGCAACGTTAACTCAATAAGAAATGATTGTTTAGACAACAGATGCAAAAACCATTTTCTTGTTTGTTCAAAGGTTCTATATTCCAGAAAGAAATCATTATAGGGTTCAATTTAGTCTTCAACTAATCTGCGTCGTTCGTAAAAAAGCCAAACAAAAAAGAGCGTTAATCCTTCTCTTAGATTAACGCTCTCCGTTAGCCATCCATGAAGTACAAAATCAACACTTCATCACAAATTGCCTACTCAAAAAACTAGTTGAAATTCATGATTTGTTTGAATAGAAATAGCTCAAATAATGCAGGAACCGTTAATGCTAGAACAAGACTGATGACTGCAAAAAATTTCGATTGTGTTATTAGACGGGCATCTCCATGTTTTAGGTGTTCGAAGTATGTTCATTTCACAACATGAGTTGGCCTTCCTATCATTAACTTAGCGGCTTCCATTGTAGTCTCACAGAAAGTATTGGCCGCATGGATTGTTAATGCGATGTCTTCTGCCGTCATCCCCGCTTCGATCGCAAGACCCACTTCAGCGATCATATCCGATGCACCAGCACCTATCACTAGCGTATCAATATACTTCATCGACGTTATCCCTCTCATTGCTTAATATAAAATGAAAAACGTACGCCCAAAAATATTTATCTTTCACACAATTATGGTGACCTTTTGTTGCAACTTTGATTACTTGTTTAAAATTGCTATCGGTTAATAGGACATCCACATTTGAAATCGGCACTTTTTTATCCTGAATCGAGTGGATGGCCACCGCTGGGGACTGTTGGTTTTTTAAAATTTTTTCTAGGTTCCATTCTCTTCTCGCTTTAAAAAAAACACCCCCTCGTACTAAAAACCAACTGACAAATAGCCAGCCAAAAGGAATATAGGGTAGTGTTACTTTTTCAGCCATGGATTTGCTAATACTTTTTAACGAGGTAGGCATTGAGTCGGTAATAAGTGCCTGTATCCTGCCATCTGTGGCATTCACAATACTTGCAGCGATCCCGCCCATTGAATGCCCTAACACAAAGATTGCATTACGATTAACATCTCGCCTCTCCCTCACATAATCAATCGTTGCTGTGATACTTTGGACAAACGATTCAATGCTCACTTGTTTTTGAGTGGACTTACTTTGCCCATGACCAAGTACATCCACAAGTATTACGTCATAACCATTAGCGACTAAGGGATCGGCATATCGTACCATGTCGGATTTATTTGAGCCCCAGCCATGTACCAGTAAAAAGCAACCTCTTGCCCGCTCACTTTTCATAAGCCACCCTCGAATTGTTCCATTCCCCAGCTCCATTTCAATGTTTTCATACGTCGAATTCGGGAACTTTTTTTCCTCTTTCCGTTTCGGTGTAAAAATATAAAGAATGATATAGCGCCTCAAAAATAAAGTGATGGCTATAAAAGCAATGAATAATAAATAGGTCATCATAATTCCCCCCCTTAAGAAAGATACCAAACAGTCTCTTTTTGATTGTAAAAAAAACGGCATTAACGCCGCTCCGTAGCCATCATTGAAATATGTTGCCTCAAATTATTTATGATGATCTTCGTTAAGTGTCCATCTTTCTTTAATCGGTCTAATACGAGTCCACCTTCAAGTGTTGACACAATAAATATGGCCGTGTCGTATGGCTGTACGGACTGCTTCAACTCCTGGAGCAGAATACCATCCTCTATAATGTTATTGATCCACTTCACCATCATATCCATTGCTTCATTAATCGATGGCAGTAACGCACTCCCGCCTAAATCATCCATTTCTATCGCTGCGTTAAAAATCGGACACCCACCTACTATCGGTTCTCCTTCACTTAACTCTAAAAAAGCCTCCACAAATGCGATTAATTTGTCCGTTGAATTGTCGTGTTGTGAAACACTCGCCTTTAAATGATTGCGCATGATTTCCGTAGAAAAATGAAAAGACTCGACCATCAGCTGCTCTTTATCCTTAAAGTGTCGATAGATCCCCCCTTTTTGAATCTTCGTCTCCTGAATAATGTCACTCATCGATGTTGTCATGTACCCTTTTGTGTTAAAAATCGTTGCAGATTTTCGAATAATATTGCGCCTTGTTAATTCACCTTTTTTCATGTGCACCTCCAAAAGAGACCTTTCAGTCCCTTTTAATATAATGGAAGTTAGATACAAATACAAGCGCTTTTTGGCTCAGCACCAAAAATCGGGGATGGCAACTAGAGTAGGATTTATGCATCTAAGTATGCTAGCGCCTCATGATCCAGCATTGTGCATTGGCTATATTCCTTAATTTGGTACTTTTTGTTTTTGATGCAGGTGAGAGAAATAAATTGCTCGAGCTGCTGCCAAACATCCTTTTACGTTTAACTGCTATATTTTCCGTAAGGCATGCTCAAAAAACAGGCTTGTAAAACCGACAAATGGTAGGGGTTTCACGTCTAATTTATCTAAAGGGCGCTTTTTGACGCTTACCTATAAAAAAAGCTTTTATATGCCTTTTTCACATCAAAAATTGAATGATTTTATTTTCTCTTTCACTCCGGAAATTCTAAAAGAGACTTCAACCACCTCGATTTTTTCAAACGGTCGATTTCGACATACGACATATTTTTAAATATGTTCCACTTTAGGTCTTAAGTCCCTGTTTTTCGCTTATTTATATGTAAGTCGTATATCAATTTTGACAAATCAGCTTTTTAACGATTGAAAGATATTCTATAGAAAAATATGTTGTTCAGTATTTAAACAAATTCGACCTCGCGATTTTGATCTACTTAGAATTCATGCGAATGTTTTGCAAGAACAGGTTTTGGTGCAGCGCTCAAAAAGTAGCTACCACACTTTATCCAATCACCAAATTTGTGATACGGCTTACCCAAAAATAAGTACGATAGCGATCAACTACAGCCGAATGACGCTTTTTTACAAATAAGCCGTTTATCGATTTGGAAAATTGTTATGTTTGCGAATTTAAACAACGATGTGAATAATTTAGGTTAAGTTAAATAAAGTAATTGGTTAACATATTTCTAAATTCCTATGCTAGAATAATCTATAGATAGAAAGGTATTCCAAAAATAATAATAAGGGGTTTTATTTTTATGTCTATTAGAAAAAAATTATACTTAGGATTCGGTAGTATTATCCTATTTTTGCTCATGAGTTCTACCATTGCATTCATTCAACTAAATAAGGTTGATGACAAGTACTCATTTGCAATAGAGGACAGGGTCTATAAGCTTTTACAAGTCGATGCCATCTTAAACGCATCTTCTTTACAAGGTCTTTACATTCGTTCCTATATCCTTGAGCCAAGCGATGAAACCCTTAAAAATCTAGTTACACAGGAAACACTTGTGAAAGAAAAATCTGCAGAACTCGAAAAATTATTTACAAGTCCTGAAATGCAAAAACAACTTCAAAATTTAAAAGAAAGCCAAGTAAAATTTGAACAGGCTGCAAAAGAAATAATCGATACATATAACCCGGAGGATATCCAGTCTTCTATTGTAATACTACCAGCAAAGGTGCGCCCTGCTAACGAAGGCATTCAACAAGCAGTGCAAGCGATTGCTGATTATCAAAAGGCTGAGGTGGAAAAAACCAACGTAGAAGCCACTAAAATTGCACGTACAAGTTCACTAATCATTCTGGTGATTGCGATACTTTCCACAATTCTTGCCCTTCTCATTTCACTATTTATCACTCGTTTAATTACTGTACCTGTCAATACATTAGCTGCTGCAGCTAAAGTAATTGCTGAAGGTGATTTAAGTCGAGACGACATAAATGTGCGAACAAAAGATGAGATTGGCACATTAGCCAATTCATTTAATGAAATGAAAAGAAATTTACATTCCCTTATTAATAATGTTGCTGCGAATGTAGAGCAGACAACGGCCGCTGCCGAACAATTAGCTGCCAGTACAGATCAAGTAGCTATCTCTTCCAATGAAGTAGCGAATCGAACAGAGGCAACATCCGAAGGTGCTAATCAATCGGCTACTACTGGACGAGAAAGTGCTACTGCTATGGATGAAACTGCCCACGGGGTACAACGAATTGCTGAAGCAACACAGCTACTTAATTCAAAAGCTTTAGATACACAAGTGATTGCAAATGAAGGTGAAAAAACATTACAGACCGCAGAAAACCAGATGGCTGTTATTCAACAATCTTCTCATGAGACAAGTGAGCGTATTAAACAACTAAGTGCACAATCTGCGGAAATTGAAAATATTACAAAAGTCATTACAGATATTAGTGAGCAAACCAACCTCCTTGCCCTTAATGCAGCTATTGAAGCCGCACGCGCAGGAGAGCATGGAAAGGGCTTTGCTGTCGTTGCCGATGAGGTTCGTAAGCTTGCAGAAGAATCGAAAGCTTCTGCCAATCAAATTGTTGGGCTAACAACGTCTATTCAACAAGAAACAAACGAAGTAGAAAAGGCAGTTAGTGTCACTGTGCACAATGTCGAAGAAGGTGTTACCTTTATCCAAAACGCACAAGTCTCATTTGATAGTATTTTGAAGGCGATTCAAGAAATTACTTCTCAAATTGAAGATGTATCTGCTTCCACTGAAGAAATTTCGGCAAGTACAGAAGAAGTTGCTGCTTCTGTGAGCGAAATGGCTTCTGCTGCAACGACTACCGCACAACAATCCGAAATGATCGCTGCTGCAGTAGAAGAACAAACAGCTACTATTCAAGAAATTAATGCTGTCGCCAAATCTTTAAGCGATGGCGCAACGACAGTACAAGAGGAAATCAATAAATTTAAAATCTAACATCAATTGGCCTTTAGCAGCCTTAGGTGGACTACGTGATCACGTTGCCATTGATTAGAAAGACACATCTCGCCCAATATAGGGGGAGATGATGTCCTTACTTATGTAGATAAGAAAGTTATACTTTCTTATCTACTAAATATTCACCTTTCTTATCTGTTAACACTAAATCCTCATCGCCCATTCAACTGGCGATGAGGATTTTTTGATAGTTGACTTCTTTCACTTAGGATTACTACATAAGGATCCAGGGGTGTTGATTAGGGAAATATTAAAATGTTATTTGTTATGAAGGTTCATCATCATAACATGGGGTTGATATTCATTTCGGCTGGGCGCTCTGATAAGACGCTTTGGGGCAACAGGATGTAGGTCACGAAGGCCTTGTCACAGAGCGTGACGCTTTTAGCTTTAGTTCATTAAGCCTCGAATTTTTATAATTCACTTATTCTACCATTCGGACGTTCTCAATGAATGAAAAGTTTCATTAAAACATCTCGGAATCTCTAAAGAAGAACGAACGGAAGCCATTTTTGTGGGCGTTGCTAGTAAAGCCTCCTCAGCCCTTTTCAAAGGAGTCCATTTCTTAAATGCTTATTAATGGGTGGGGTTAGTCGATTTTTACGATATATACATATACAAATATATGCGTATATCCCTATATGCATATACGCGAATGTTTGATTAAGCTAGACTTTTGCTTTGCGATGAAAAAATACATAGAAAAGTATTTTTAATAGTGTGATGTTTAATTTAGTGTATCAAGACTCTACTTCACTAGGTATTTTAATTGTGATGTTGCATATGAAAAAGACGTAAAAACCACTAATCCTTCAAAAAAACGCTACTCCCGAAGATCAAAGACAAGCAGCGGTATTCCTGTACTCAGACGATTATTTAGACGAGGTGACGGGTAATCCCCCATCTCAATTCGTCTGAGCGCCTCTTTTCTGAATGGTTTTCAAAGAAATAGTACCCAAAGAGTAGAAAAGAATAGAAAAGAATAGAAAAGATTGCCGCAGAATAGGATGGGTAGGCTATGGAACAGACGATTTCTATAGAGCCCTGGTTTGATTAAACGTTCTTCTTGGCCCCCTTTATTAGCGCATAAAAAAGAATCCCATTTAATGAAGGATCGCTCAAATTGGATTCTTTCGGTGCGATTTAGTATGCAGTTATTAGAAATATTGTACTATGCTTGTTAATGATATTTACATTGAATGATATAGATGTTTTTTTCATCAATGGTATAAACAAGGCGATCCTTTTCATTAATACGTCTCGACCAATAACCTGCAAAGTCAAAACGTAGCGGCTCTGGCTTACCTATACCTTCGTGCCCATTACGCTGGATATCTTGGATTAACGAATTAATTCGTTTCACTGTTTTTTTGTCTTCCGTTTGCCAAGCGGTGTATTCTGACCATGCTTGCTCTGAAAAAACAACATTCATTTAGTCAACCTCAAATAATTTGTTATTCACAACAAATCCTTCTACTAACTGTTTCTTCGATTTCTCAAGCATTGCACGGTTTACACCATTACCTAATAAATGAACGCTCTCCATTAGATTGTTATACTCCTCGGCAGAAATCATGACAACATTTTGCTCATTCTTTCTCGTCACGATGATTGTTTCAAAATCGTTTGTGACACGATCCATGTAGCCTTTTAAATTATTGCGTAATGAAGAATAATTAACTGCTTCCATTCGAATCAGCTTCCTTTCTTCTGTTGTACGATATTTTGTACAATACATCGAGGTTTTATACCCAATTTTGAAAAAGAAATCTTGAACGATGCTGTTCCGTTATTTCGAAAAAGAAATGAAACCGTTTATTACACAGCAATTCATCACAAAATAATAAACGGTAAGAAGGCGCTGTCCCAAAAGTCATTATAGAGTATTACTTAAATACAAAAAACAGTGTCTTGTTCAGTATAATTTGTCTATATCTATTTGAAACTTATTCATAGAATGAAGAGAGGGGGCATCCTATTGATTCCTAGTCATTTCATTTGCCTTCTACAATAATTGATAGGAGGTTATATTTTGTCTAATCTATTACCAGATTTAAAAAAGTTTATCAATAGAAACATGTTTTTACGCTTAGTCTCATTGGACTCGGTTGAAGGACTTTTGACTCAAGTGAATGAAACGAACAGGACAGTATTGATTAGTAATGAAAATGGAATAAACGAGGTTGGAATTGATGAGATTATTTCTTTTTTTGTTATTGCTTTTGCCTACGCTACAGACTTCACATTTGATAGGGTACATGTGATTAATACGTTCAACAACACCGCTCTAACTAGTATTCCAGTTATGAGTGATCCTATTGGTGTTGCGATTACTCCTAATGGTCTTCGCGCTTATATTGTAAACAATGGTTCTAGTACTGTCTCTGTCATTGATACGGTAAGCAATACTACCATTACCACTATTCAAGTAGGAGTAAGTCCTAGAAAAATAGCTATATCAGCGAATGGTACCCGTGCATATGTTACAAACTTTGCTTCTAATACTGTCTCTGTCATCAATACAGACACCAACACGGTCATGAGTACTATCCCAATTGGAAACAACACCTTTCCCGATGGAATCGCTATCACACCTAATGGTACTCGCCTTTATGTTACGACCGCGGGCACGAATTCGGTCACTGTTATAAACGCTAGCAATAGAACCATCATCGGTACTATTCCAGTTGGAGATTTTCCTGAAAATATTGCGATTACACCTAATGGTCTTCGTGCATATGTTGTAAACTCGGGTTCAAGTACGGTTTCTGTTATCAATACGGCTACCAACACCGTCATCGGTACTATTCAAGTTGGCACTAATCCTGTTAGTATTGCAATTACTCCAGATGGTACCCGTGCATATGTTGGAAATAGGGGCCCAGGAACACCTCCTTCCGCAACCGTCTCGGTGATAAACACAGCTACGAACACTGTCATTGATACTATCCAATTTGTTGGTCAGACAAACGCTAATGATATCGCGATTGCCCCTGGTGGATTCCGAGCTTATTTTACACGTTTTGGCGGGGGCGTTGGAAAAATTAATACGATTAACAACACTGAAATCCCACCATTAATTCCAACTGGAAACAGTCTTAGAGGTATTGCTATTACACCGACAATGTTTTAAAATTTCTAGCCAAGTATCTAAATGAATACATCCGGTTATTCCTGTACTATGGAGTAATCGGACCACTATTCATTTTATAAATCTCTATAAACAGTTAAGTCAGGTAGATCACTTCAACTTTGCTCACTATAATAAGCAGCAGGCAAATTTATTATTGGAGCAAGCACGCAACGAGAAGTATCGGTTTTACTAGGAGTTTCTTCTATTATATAGTGCATTTATAAAAACGCATCCACATCACTCGTTCGGAGGTTGATGTAATGCTCCATAATCGTCTGGTGTGATTTATGGCCAGACTGTTTGGCAATGGTCGGGATATCAGCCCCCTTTTGGTACATGGCGGTGATCTGTGTTTTGCGGAATGTGTACGGCGCAAAGCCCAGCCAGTTGTGAATGGATTGCGCGTAGCTGTCCTCATGAATTTGCCGACTTGTGTGGTTGCCCCATTTGTCTGCTGCCCCAACAAAGTAATCATCCGGCTGTAGCTCGTACACATTGGTATACTTCTTCACGGCTTGCACGCATTCCAGTGTGAGGCGTTTTTCTTTCATTTCACCTTGTTTGATCATCATGACATGCACCGAGCGATTGTCGAAATCAAAGTCACTCACTTTCAGCCGAACCATTTCGGATGGGCGGTTCGCTGTAATCAAGTTCACAAGGCAAATGGCACGCTTACGAATATCGGCTTTCTTAATCGTGTCATACCGGTCAATCAGACGCAGCACATCATTTTGATTTTCGGCGCGCACCCCTCGTTGTGGTTTTAGGCGTAAATATTGTTCATCGTTATAAAGCTGACGCAGTAAATGAATTCGTTCTTGCTGCTCCATTGTCATTTGTTGGTCATGCTGATTCATGAGCCAATACTTCACCCCGGCTAGTCGGCGATTAAATGTTGACAGCTTTACGTGCTGCTGTGTGATGGATTCATGTAAGTAGAGCTCCAATGCATCAAAATCCACTGGCAAATAAAAATCTTCGCAAAACTTCGCAAAGCTTCGGAAGTTGGAGGCATACATGCGTAGTTTTTTATCTTTTACCGACTGAATGGTTTTTTCTGCCTCTTGCGTCATTTTGAATCGATTCAATGAAAATAAATTCTCTTCCATTCTTTTCCCTCCTGCGCAACCTTCCCCCTCCAATTTGAGGGATGGTTCAATTTTTTCACACGAACATACGTTTCTTCAATTATAGCATTCTCAACCTAGGATAACCATTATTTTCATAGGTTGAAAGCATATTTTTTTCTTGCTAAATTTCTTTATTCTTAAGTAAATAAAACAAGATAAAATTAAATTATTTTATTTAAAATAAAAAATAATATGTATTTATATCAAGAATAAATTCATTTATAATTTAATTACATAATACAGATTCAAGAAATGAGGATTTACGATGAGTGAACAAAAAAAGGTAAAGGTTTCTAAGCAACGTCAAATGACCATTCCAAAAATTTATTTTGATGCTTTAGGAATTCAAGAAGAAGTAACGGTCGAGATGACTGACGAAGGACTGCTCATCAAACCGGTTGTGAAAATCCCCGATGATTTTGCGGAGCAACTATTAGAAAGTATGATTGCCAAAGGATTAAGTGGACAAGAACTACTCGATAAATTTAAAGAAGCAAAAAATAATACCGGCTGGACTCGATTCAAACCAGAACAGACAGATGGTACTATATAATAGAAGAAACTCAATGTAAATTGGACGTGATGAGATGGAAATTATCAAAATCCCCGTCGATGCAGCGCGTATTAGTAGCACCACTAGTAAAGGGGATCAATCAAAGTGCGTACCTTCCCCCTACTTGCTTCACTTGATATGTAAGTTTACAATCACTGGGGCATTTTACGTATAACACATGGGGTTATGGCTGATGATGACATTTGGCTAAGATTTAACGGGGAATGCTTAACGCATCGTGATGTATGCCTAAGAAAAGATTTGTATTATCCAGAAGAGGTTCCTTTTACTGCTATTCTACAATAATAAGAAACGCGCTCAGACGTATCGACGAAGACTTTTATGGGACATTATTTCGATGTAGCTGAGCGTTTACTTTTAGTATCTATTTTTTAGGGTTCAATGCAAACCATTTGAAAGCTGTCTTTTTGTTTTTTACCTTTGAATAATCATTCCTTTTTATATATTTTATGTATCAGAATTATTTACATTTCCTATTTTATTTGTTCCGATGCTTAAAAGTTTATTAATCGATTATAATCGATTAATTTTTTTCTATATAGATGATCGATTAATGAGGGTTTTAGATAGAAGTAAATGGACCGTTCGAAAAATCATAGAAGACCTCATTCAGAATCATCGAATCGTGCGTATTGGCAATGGATCCGCAACCAAATATCAGGTGCTCAAATAGACGCGCTAGTAACACTATATAATGGAAGAAACTCATATTAAATTACGTTTAGAGGAGTTAAATAAACGTCATAAAAGCCCGCAGCGGTAGTTTAGCTACGGGCTTTTTGACGTTTGAGGGAGAACTTCTACTTTGCTAATAAAGTTACGTTGTTTGCAGTAGCCCAGTTGTTGATGGGTAGTACTTTATACTTTACGCCTGGTTTCAATGTGGCGTCTTTTACATCAAAGATACCGGTAGCCCCTTTACGAGACGTGTAGCGATAGTTCGCTTGGATTGTTTTCCCGTCATCTGCCTGTAATTGTACACTTCGTCCAGCAAATAGTTCCATACCCGGATCTTTGTCTAACGTGATTTGGAATGATTTGCTGTCAATTGGTTCTACCGATTTGATTGTAAGTGGGGGTATCTGAGTTGCGACAAACGTTGGATTCTTAATGGTTGCCCAATCCGATGTCACAATATATTTCATCCCTGGCTTTAATGTTTGTCCCTCAGGTAAACGGAATTTTGGTGCTTGTCTTCCATCTGCAGCTTGTGTAAACAGGACATAATTTGCTTTCATTTCCTCTCCATTATTTGCAGTCAATGTAACTACACGATCTCGTAAGGAAGAGATAATCTGATACTGCTTTCCCTTTTCATCTTTATTTTCATCATTTACTTGGAAAGATAGATCACCTCTTGCAGCTTTATACGCTTCAATAATGTTTGAATAATCTGTTACGCCCTCTTTTTTAAATGATTCGATTTCAAACGTATCATTTGTGACCTGTTTCGTTTGACTCGCATTAATTTTTTCATCACTTCCCTTAAAGGTTTGTTTTTCACCACCTTTATAGCTAAGTGAATAGGTTGTCCCAGGATTTTGGATCGTAACAGGAACCAGATACGTGCTTTTTGCGCCAATTTTCAACCTTGGGATATTAACAATACTTAAGTTGTTATCAAAGTTAAAGTTGCTCTTTATGGCATCCAAGTTTTCTATAACGGTATCTTCTTCAGGTAGTGGTTCAGAGAATGTTACTTGTAACGTCATGACATTTAGTGGTTGTAGCGCTGTTATTTGTGGTGCACTTTGTCCTTCTTTTTGTGTTTCATGGAGGGTTTGCACGAGCTCTGGCTCCGCTTGTTTATTAAACAAGTTACAGCCTGTTAGAGTTAACGTTACTCCTAAAAGTATCGGTGCGATCATTTTTATCTTATTGTTCATTTATTCGACTCCCTTTTTCTCATAATTTCATTATTAGTCCAGCGTATCCACCCAAAATATGAATGGATAAAATGAACGTTTCATCTGTACTTTTTCCGAAGCACAGGATGTAGTAAAGATACTTCCCTAATACCATCACCTCACACGTAGCATAGCCTTAGATAACAAGGCTCAACCGCATAAATTGAAAAATCCCGCCACATTTGTGACGAGATAATGATTATTACATGTAATCGATAGCCCCCTCCCCAACTCGTTTCCGAAAATTAGGGTATGCAGGATCTCGTTCAATGTTTTCACGTAACGTTCTGAGATGAGCGTTACCGTTGAAACATTCTTATAAAAAGAGAGTTGATTTTCAATTCAATCCTTCTGTATTTGATTGTTTTCTACTCTATTCTTTTCTATTCTTTTCTATTCTTTTCTATTCTTTTTCGTTTTCCACTCTATTCGAGACCTTCGCACCAGGAATTCTGAATAATTTTTTCTAGCATTCCGTAATACGTATGGGTCATCTTCTACCTGAAATGATGTAAACACCGCAAAAAACATGTTAAAGACAATGAAAAAAACAGCTATGTACTAATTCCTAATTAGTACATAGCTGTTTAATTTAATGCTGAACATGCTCTTTTCCATCCATTATTGCATAGTCATGCTCCACTGCGGCTTCTTGAATTTCATAGTACGCCCAATGCAGTGGTGTCACGTCTGAAAATTTGTTCGTAATTGTTTCTGTGATTGGTCCTCGCTCGAATAGACGATTTAACACTTTGACTGCCTGTGCACGTGTGAGCGTTTCCTTTGGGCGGAATGTCCCGTCAAGTGTTCCTTCCATGAGACCGATTTCCGAGATACGGGCAATATCGTCTGCTGCCCAATGTTTGTCTGATACGTCCGTAAATAGTTTAGCGTCTGCTGTCGGCTTACAATACCGGGCTCCCTCTGGATTGTCCACACATTGCTTATCAATCCAGCGCATCATAATCGCTGCCATTTGTGCACGTGTGATAGAAGCGTTTGGTGCGAATGTATCGTTCGTGCCAGTCATAATGCCGATTGAACGAACATATTCGATTTCATCTTTTGCCCATGCCTGCTTCGTATCGCTGTAGCTAGATGTCGTCGCTCTAGGAATGGTATTATTCGTCAGTTGACGTGCTAGTAAAGCGGCCATTTGCTGACGAGTTACAGAGGCGTTCGGGCGGAATGTGCCGTCATTGTATCCATGAATGTATGAATTATGGGCGCCTTTCGTTTCCTCTGGCTCTTTCTCTATGGAGGCAAAGTATTCTGCTGCTCCTTCTACATACAGCACCGTAAAGGTAGAGAAGTGATTAACATCAAAGGTTACCCCCTTCGTTGTGCTGTTGAACTGTGTGAGACGCCCATGAACCACCTCTTTTGTTCCGTTGCTATGCTCAATAAAAATTGCTAAATGTTTGATTTGTTCCGCTGTTGCATTTGCTGGTAGTGGTAACGTTAATGTAACAGGGCGATTTTGCATATTCGTCTCAATCGTCATCGGGCGTCCTAAAATTTCTATCTTGGCGCTATTTGCTTTCACTACTTCTTTTACTTTTTCCTCTTGTTTTGCACGTGTTTCAATCGCAACCTGTTCTTCATCCTTCTTCACTGGTACAACACGGAAGTATAGATCATCTGCAAATGTAGCGAATGAAGCGTTTGGAATAAAAATCGTTGCATTGACGGTACCAATCGAGAGACTCGTTTCACCTTTTCTCAAAACTGAAACTGCTGCTTTTGACACATTAATTGTCGTTTCGGATACTTCATCCTTGTTATCCGGAATAACAATTCTCGAAACCTTAGTTTCCTTTCCTGCTAGCTTTTCAACCGACTCCGATGCTTTTTCTGGTGTAAAGGTCACTATATCCTTAACAAGACCATTTTCTTTTGTGCGCGTAATCGGTGTGCGAACGAGTAATTCAGTTGGATTTGCATCATCGACAACATCGACAACAATTTCTTCTGTAGTTGGCCCAGTTGGTGGTGGTGCTGGATTCGGAGTAGAAGAATCACCTGAAAAATTTTGCGTCCATTTTGCATACAGTGTCCTGCTGCCTGTAATCGGTTTTGTTGGATCAAATTTAGTAGTTAAGTTTGTATCTTTATACCAGCCTTCAAAAGTAAAACCTGTTTTTGTTGGCGCTGCAGGAAGTGTAAGCATTTTATTGTGCTCAACAATCACTGTAGGTACTGCAGAACCACTGTTTGTTTCAAACGTCACGTTGTATTTATTGATCGTCCACTGAGCGTATAGGGTTACGTTCTCTTCACCCATTTTCAGTGTTCCATTTGGTAAATACGCAGTGCCCGTTCCATCTGCTTTCGTGTTCCAGCCAGTGAATGTATAGCCTGTTTTTGCTAAGTCTCCTGAGTTGCCCGCTACCGTTACCGAAGCGTCTTTCGCATACTTGGTGTTGTCTACTGGCACTGTGCCAATTACGCTACCATTGCCATTGTATTGGACAGTATAGCCTGCTAGGGTTGTCCACTTCGCATACAGTGTCATGTTGCCTGTAATCGGTGTTGTTGGATCGAATTTAGTAGTTAAATTTGTATCTTTATACCAGCCTTCAAATGTATAGCCTGCTTTTGTTGGGGCTGCAGGAAGTGTAAGCAACTTATTATTCTCGACAGTCACTGTAGGTACTGCGGAGCCACTGTTTGTTTCAAACGTCACGTTGTATTTATTGATCGTCCACTGAGCGTATAGGATGATGTTTTCTTCGCCCATTGTCAGTGTTGTATTTGGTAAATAGGCAGTGCCCGTTCCATCTGCTTTCGTGTTCCAGCCAGTGAATGCATGGCCTACTTTCTCTAAATCGCCTGAGTTCCCCGCTACCGTTACTGAAGCATCTTTTGCATACTTGGCATTGTCTACTGGTACTGTGCCAAGAACGCTACCATTGCCATTGTATTGGACAGTATATGTTGGAGTGCTTGGAACGGCAGTCCACTTTGCATATAGTGTCATGTTACTTGTAATTGGTGTTGTTAGATCAAATTTAGTAGTTAAGTTTGTATCTTTATACCAACCTTCAAAAGTAAAACCTGTTTTTGTTGGGGCTGCAGGAAGCGTAAGCATCTTATTGTGCTCGACAGGCACTGTAGGTACTGCGGAGCCACTGTTTGTTTCAAACGTCACGTCGTATTTATTTATGGTCCACTGAGCGTATAAGATGACGTTTTCTTCACCCATTTTCAGTGTTGCCTCTGCTAGATACGCAGTGCCCGTTCCATCTGCTTTCGTGTTCCAACCAGTAAATGTATGGCCTACTTTCTCTAAGTCTCCTGAGTTGCCTGCTACCGTTACCGTTGCATCTTTTGAATACTTGGCGTTGTCTACTGGCACTGTGCCACTCAAGCTACCATTGCCATTGTATTTGATAGAATAGCCTGGTAGGGTTGTCCATTTTGCATACAGTGTCATGTTGCCTGTAATTGGTGTTGTTGGATCAAATTTAGTAGTTAAACTTGTATCTTTATACCAACCTTCAAAAGTAAAGCCTGTTTTTGTCGGTGCTGCAGGAAGCGTAAGCATCGTATTGTGCTCGACAGTCACTGTAGGTACTGCGGAGCCACTGTTTGTTTCAAACGTCACGTTGTATTTATTGATCGCCCACTGAGCGTATAAGATGACGTTTTCTTCACCCATTTTCAGTGTTGTATTTGGTAAATAGGCAGTGCCCGTTCCATTTGCTTGCGTGTTCCAACCATTGAATGTATGGCCTACTTTCTCTAAATTACCTGAGTTGCCCACTACCGTTACTGAAGCGTCTTTTGCATACGCGCCACTATCTGTTGGCACTGTGCCAATTACGCTACCATTGCCATTGTATTTGACAGTATAGGTTGGAGTGCTTGGAATGGCAGTCCACTTCGCATATAAAGAGAGATGACTTGTTACTGGCGTGCTGAAAACGTAGGCTGTATTCAAGTCTGCATCACTATACCAGCCTTCAAAAGTAAAGCCTGTTTTTGTTGGGGCTACTGGTATACTCACTTTTCCATTCTCAAGTACCGTTTGACTAGCTACTGCACTTCCATCATTTGGGTCAAAATCGACGCTATAGCTATTTACAACCGTTATGGTTCCATTCACCACATCCGATGTCATAGCTTCTACATTTTCATCACTAAATTCGAGCTTTAATTTATCTGTCTTATCAATAGTTAAGGCGCTGTTTCCTAGAGAAGACGTGCTTTTTACTTTTAATTTGATGGTAAATAATTGTGTGGCTGATGATAATAGAGCATCTCCTCCTGTCTCATCGAACCAACCTACCCTTAAGTAACCTTGTTCATTAACGATGTTTTGGGAGAAGTCTCCATCATTAGGCTTAGTAGAAATTATTTCTTCAACTTCCAAAACATTTGGGTCAAAATCAATTTGTATTCCATAAGCCCCTATCCCAGTTGAGGGATCATTAATTGACACAGGAATTTCAACTGTCTGCCCTTTACCCGCTACTACGTTTCCAATGGTTACAGTTATAGCTACTTCGGCTGTTTTCCATTTTGCATATAAAGAGAGATGACTTGTTACTGGCGTGCTGAAAACATAGGCTGTATTCAAGTCTGCATCACTATACCAGCCTTCAAAAGTAAAGCCTGTTTTTGTCGGTGCGGTTGGAGCTGTCAATACCTTGTTATAATCGACAGTCACTGTAGATACTGTAGAACCACCATTTGTTTCAAACGTCACGTCGTATTTATTGATCGCCCACTGAGCGTATAGGATGATGTTTTCTTCGCCCATTGTCAGTGTTGTATTTGGTAAATAGGCAGTGCCCGTTCCATCTGCTTTCGTGTTCCAGCCTGTGAATGTATAGCCTACTTTCTCTAAATCTCCTGAGTTGCCTGCTACCGTTACTGAAGCGTCTTTTGCATACGCGCCACTATCTGTTGGTACTGTGCCAATTACGCTACCATTGCCATTGTATTTGACAGTATAAGTTGGAGCGCTTGGAATAGCAGTCCACTTCGCATATAAAGAGAGATGACTTGTTACTGGCGTGCTGAAAACGTAGGCTGTTTTTAAGTCTGCATCACTATACCAACCATCAAATATAAAACCTGTTTTTGTCGGTGCGGTTGGAGCTGTAATTACCTTGTTATAATCGACGGTCATTTTATTAATGGCAGAACCACCATCTGTTTCAAACGTCACGTCGTATTTATTGATCGCCCACTGAGCGTATAGGGTTACGTTTTCTTCACCCATTGTCAGTGTTGCATTTGGTAAATAGGCAGTGCCCGTTCCATCTGCTTTCGTGTTCCAACCAGTGAATGCATGGCCTACTTTCTCTAAATCGCCTGAGTTTCCTGCTACCGTTACCGAAGCGTCTTTTGCATACGCGCCACTATCTGTTGGTACTGTGCCAATTACGCTACCATTGCCATTGTATTTGACAGTATAGGTAGGAACGGCAGTCCACTTCGCATATAAAGAGAGATGACTTGTTACTGGCGTGCTGAAAACATAGGCTGTATTCAAGTCTGCATCACTATACCAGCCTTCAAAAGTAAAGCCTGTTTTTGTCGGTGCGGTTGGAGCTGTCACCGTCTCTCCCTGATTGACAGTTTGACTTGTGACAGATGAGCCTTCATTGCTATTGAAAGTGACTGTATAGCTGTTTATTGGAGCTGGTGTTGCAAACGTCTGGTCAGCTCCGTACGCTATGCCTTTCGAATTTGTTGCATATGCTCGGTAGTGGTACGTCGTGTCTGCTGTTAGATTACTTAAAGCTACTGAAAATACGCCCGTTGTACCTGCATCATTTGCCGTTACTTTTGTTACACCTGACGCCCCGATTTCTGGATTAGAAGTTGGTCCGTACACAATCCCACGCTCTGTCACTGTTGCACCACCATCCGCTGTCACATCTCCTCCAACAGTCGCTCCTGTTGCCGTAACATCTGTTGCTGGTGTAGTCGTTGTAACAGTTGGTGAAGTAGTACTACTGATAGGATTATCCGAATTCGTTACAGAACCTGGTCCAGTAATCGCAAAATCAGCAGTACCCGTATCACCTGCATGGTAACTTGTCATAACGATAATGTAGTTTGTCCCAGCTGTTAAATCAATGCTAGGGATCGTAGAAAAGTAATTTGTCTCACTCGTATCATCATTTGCCTTTAATATGTTATTTATTGGATTTGTAGAATTAAAAGAATTCTCATAGACAAATAAGGCGGTATCATTTATGAAGCCATCAGTTGTAACAACTAATTTTGCATCTGTTACTTCAATAGAATAAGTACCTGTAATACTTGGAGTGAAATATTGGATATAGTAATTATATTTAGTATTTTGTGTACCGTAAAAATCCCTTGGATCACTATCCTTTGTGTCGTATACCCATGAAATTGAATCCCAAGGAGCCCCAAGTCCATTGGTTTCATGATAGAATATCGGTCTATTAAATTTTTTTGAACCATCTAAACTGCCTGTAAACTTAGTAGTTGTAGTTGCTGCTTCCACGCGGTTTTCTATCAAATTACCATTTGGTAGATACCCGACTATAATCATAAAAATTAACAGTAGCTTCATTATTTTTTGTACCATGCCTTCCCTCCTTTATATTGTAGTTGTTACAATCTATCCTTTCACTGGATATTCACCGCCGTTAATGCAAATAATAAAGTTTAACGCTAAATAAGGTTGCATGTTATTATGCGGTTGACTTCCTCCAACAGCTTGTAAAGCTAAGGGATTCATAGTAGTATTTGGAGCTGATTCTACATAAGCGAGAACCCCATTCTTAGGTGTTGTATTGGTATCGGACCAAATTGTATTTTCAGGGCTATCATTATTTGGTGAATTTTTAGAGTTTGGATAATGCGTATGCGCCGGAATTTCAGTGTGTATCAAAGTGGTAGTCGCAGTGCCACCATCTTCCGCAAAACCTCTTGGTGTCAAACCGGTTCCTGTCCCCTGATGGAGAGGCGTTTTACCTTGTAAATTCGGTAAAGCGAAGTTTGTTTCCCCATCTCCACCAAATTTTTTCCCTAAAATTGTATATAGCGCTGTGTTTTGAGTGATTGATAAAAGCTGTCCGTCACACAATGCCCAACCTTTAGGAGCGTATTTCCCTGTAAATATACGAATTTCACCTATATATGCTTCTGCCATCATCTGTTCCGCCTTTCAATAGTTTTGAATAGGGTAAATCCCCGAAATTGCAATACAGTAATTTAATACCAGGTACGGCTGCATGTTATTATGCGGTTGACCTCCTCCTGCTGTCGATAAAGCATCAGCACGCATATTGGTATTCGATTGTATTGAATACGTATTAGTAGTCATTTGACCCCATACATTTCCTGTTGCTGCTTTTTTTGTTGCTGGATCAGACGAAGCCAACGCACTATGATAATGATTGGGCATTTCATTTATTGTTAACGTATGTTGTTCATCTCCTGCCGATTGACCAAGTGTAATGGACCCGCCAAAATGTACGGGTGTACGTCCACGTAAGTCAGGTAAGGCAAATGTTTGTCTCCCATCTCCGCCATAAGTTGTCCCTAATACGGCGTATAGCGCTTGGTTTTGATTGATTTGTAAAACCTGCCCTTCACAAAGTGCCCAGCCTCTTGGCGCGAATGGATATGAGAATAGTTTGATTTCCCCTAAAAATGGTTCAGCCATAATGTATACATCCTTTCTTTTTCGATCTACTTCTTACTAGGGTCTTGTTGGGTAGTAACCATTCAAAGCGATTATGTAACTGATACTAAGAAATGGCATTACATTAGTATGAGGCTGGTTACCTCCCACACTTGCAATTAAATTGGCATTCATCTGATCCGTCGATGCTTCGGTGGAGTATTGCTGATTGCCCACTGCCCAAAAAGCATTAGTTGGGTCATTTTGTGTACCTGTTGTATTAGAAGCAGACACACGGTGCGTATGATTCGGTAGCATCGTTTCTGTAAGCGTGACGGTTTCTTCCCCACCTATTTGCCCAAGTAAATATTCTTTCCCTTTTGTTTCTAGTTTTCCTTGAGAAATACCGATTCTTCCACATAAATTGGGTATAGCAAAATTCGTTACACCATCCCCACCATATGTCGTTCCTATTAAGCTATACAGCATTGCATTTTCTGTAATGTTCAACAATTGCCCATTGCATAGCGCCCATCCTTCAGGAGCATAGTTTCCTGAGAACAAACGAATTTCACCTACATAGTGTTCACTCATGCCATTCACCTCTATTTTTTTGTTAAAGTCATTTACTAAAGTGCTAGATTATTACTAAATGAAATGGATACCACGTCATCCCTTTGATCACGAATAATCCGGGTTCCATCGCATCGCAATATAAGGACCTAATTCTGCTGTCATATAAAATCCACATCGCTCATATAAGTGCTGCGCAGGATTTCCTTGAAAAACCTGTAGCGTGATAGGAAGCCCTCTTTCCATAGAAAAGTTTTGAAGTCCTTTCATTACTTCCGTCCCATACCCATTCCCGCGGTATTGAGGAAACAGCGAGATATCCACTAAATGAATGCTATCGCTTTGGATATCCGTAATCATCCTGCCGATACAGATCCCTCCGACATAAACTAACTCATGTTTGGCTTGTGGAAATTGACATTCATAAGCAATTGTTTGTGCCTCATATTGCAGGCGGAGCAGTGACTGTATTTGCTGCTTGGGCAACGGTAATCCCATAAATTCATGAATGCGCGTGGAGACAAATAGCTCGTAGTGAAAAACGTCTTCTTGCCTTAGATCTTCTACTATTTCTAACATATAGCATCTTCTTTCTATTTTTCGTGTGAGTGTTACTCTCGTAGATAATACTAATGAATTTCACCCAACTTTATTATACAAATCAAAACTCTCAGAAAACTCTCAAGCATATAATCTAGCTTGGTGCTCGGTATAGAAAAAAGCGCTGTCGCACAAATAAATTTGCACGCGACAAGCGCAAATCACAAAAGTTTTTAGTCTTAGGGAAAGGTATTGGAGGAGAGGGCCTTAAACTTACTTATAAGTGCATGCACAAGAACATTCTTTAGATACACTCGAAAAATTTACAGAAAAATAGAAAAGTTTAGAAAAGGAAATAAAGCAAGTGGGGGACAATTATGTATCGGATGTCGCGCTATAAATTGGGGAACATCCTATTGAACACGAGGTCCTGCAAACCTTACGCAATGGGGACCTCGTGGCATTTGCTAAACAGAAAAAAGATTGGATTTTTCAAAAAAGTTTTCCATTCTGCGCAAACTGGGGTGGAGAAAGAGCGTTTTGTAGTGTTTTTAGAGGCGTATTACAAAGAACTGAAAAGAAATACTCTACCGTTGTAAGTGTTCAAAAAGTCTGATTAAAAATAGGGTGAACACGTTGATATTTTTACAGAAGAAAAACGCGCATCTACAAAAAGATGCGCGTTCAATATGTGCTTTAGGGCTACCATTTTGTCAAAAAGATTGGTTATTTCGAATTATGGTTTGATCAAATACCGACTTATAATATTGATAAACGAACAAAATGAAAAGGCATGTTTCGAAAAAAAGATTGATCAAAATATACTTTTTCTAAATTCAATTGAATCTTCCTTTTATAAAAATGTTTGATAATTTTTGTGCCCTTGCTACATTAAAGCGCCCGATTGTGGAACAAGTACCCAGATGGAAATATAGACGTACCTACAATAGATAATTATGCTATCTATATATTAGGGTGAAAACTTATCTGCTCGGGGTTCACAAATAATTGTAATTAAACCAATTATAGAAAACATCTTTTCTTCGTGGTTTTTGAGAAGTTGTGCTATATTCAAAGTGTCAGGAGTGAGTTGATGAAAAAGTTTTTAACAATTACCGTAATAATTCTTGTTTTACTCGGAGCAGCTGGCTATGCTGTGTGGCATTTTGGGACAAATATCGCTTCCGAAAAAATAATCGAAAAAGTGGAATCTACTATAGATGACGAAAATCTAGAAGAAGTAAAATCCTATATCGCGAACGATTCGAAGGTTCAAGAAATTTTAAGCGAGGCAGCTACTACAAATCCGGATACTCTTCCCTTCCAAACTAAGGAAGAAGCAACACGTGTGTTAATAAAAAAAGTAGGCGTTAATCGTTTACTTGATATTCAGGAACAAGCGCAAAACGGTTCAATTAGTAAGGATGAAGTATTATCCGAAATTGAAGGTAAACTGTCTGAAGATGAAATTTCTGCTTTAAAATATGTTTTATATAAGGAATTGAATAAATAAAACTAGCCATTTAAAAGTTTAAATTAAAAATGCAGAGAGGCTGAGAATCACATAAGGATTTTCAACACAGCTATTTTTTATTTTCTTACACTAACTCCAACCACGCGACAGCCTCACAATGTGTCGAGTGTATGTAGCAACACATTGGTGCTGGTGGGTTTAATTATACAGGCTCGATTCCTATTTAGTGGAATCGAGTCCTTTTTTTTCTTATCATTCTTAATAAGAAAATAGGCTCGCCTAAACAATCTTTTCCTCATCTTACACACACCCGTCACTTAACAAGGAATTGCAGCTTGTCTATTCAGCAGTGGCTGCTACCCTCTTACATAAACTATTTAGGGCATACACCCAATCCAAGCTCTGACATTAGGCATAAACTGGTTAAATGTCTAATTTTAATAGGGGTGAATCTTGACTTATGCGATATATGGAAGAAATGCCTTTCTATGGCCAAAATCCAAGGGGTCTTGAAAATTGTATATTTCGTTTCACGTATATGTGGCTTAGAAACGGTGATAATTTCTGGTTCTTTCTGACCACTGTTGGACAAGAAAGAGCTTTTGGCTACAGGTTTTTCGGTGGAAGATGGAATCAATATTCGATTGCTTTAAGAGACATTGACTCCTTCCATTGTTCTCCTCCGACTCCTACTCCATATTAGAAAACTGCTCCTGACCTTTGTAATCCTATCGTTCAGTCTTACTTTAGAAACGTGCGGGCTTTCATAATTAGAGATCGTTTTTTGAATCTAATACAGTAAACACCAGATACACTTGTGTGTTCCCTTCCATCATGTATAAAACGTTAATCTTTCGGTTAGCGTTTTTTATACTGAAATTAGAATGAATGCCAAAAAGAACATAAGTTTAATCCTTCACAACTTCAATTGCATTATAAAAATATGCTTTTACTTTCCTCAACAAACTGGCCCGTTTGCTGAAAAAGGCACAATTCCTTTTCAAGAATTGCGCCCGATTGTTCAATATTGTCTATCCATAATTTCTATCCAAAAACAAAAGCATATAACTACACCATTAACGAACTTGCATTTATATACATATTTGACCTATCAAAAAAACTTTAAAAAATGTTGAAACTATTTCTCGTTTTTTCCGTCTGTACAGGGCATTACAAAATAAAGGAGATTTAACGATGAAGAAAATACTTACGTTCATTAGTGGGCTTGCACTGGCATGTAGCTTGCCTTTAGGCGCTGCAGCAAACACAAAGCAATTTTCAGACGTATCAACACAATACTTTGCCGAGGCTGTTTATGATTTAGCTGAGCGTAATATTATTGGCGGCTATGCAGATGGGACGTTTAAGCCTGGAAACACGATTACACGTGGACAGGCCGCAGCAATTATTGTAAAAATGCTCAAGCTTGATACATCCAATGTAAAAAATCCAGGCTTTAAAGATGTCTCAACAAACAATGGCTATTATAAGGCGATTGCAACACTTGCACAAAAAGGCATTATTGGCGGCTACAGTGATGGACGCTACGGGCCAAATGATCCGATTAAACGTGGCCAAATGGCATCAATTATAGAAGAAACTCAAGTAAATTGGATGTGAGAAGCATGGAAACAATTCATATACCGGCCGATGCGATTCGCATTATTAGCACGTCTAGCAAGGGTGATCAATCCAAATGGCGTGTCGGCGATAAATGGGTCAAGCAAAATACGCGTGGCTACGAGGGACAGGCGGAAGTATTAGCTTCACTTGCATAGAATCCTCTAGAAAAGAATAGAAAAGTTTAGCGTAGAATGGCATATAAATGAATGCAAAAGAGGGGCTTACAAGCGTGTAACCGCTAGGGCATTGTACATAAAACAACGTATGTCCTCCTTACTTGGTAGACGTACTTGCAAATCAAAACCACCAGTATATCTGGTGGTTTGCTCTGCGCGTGAAACGCTGGGTTACTGGCCCACGTCTAAAGACATACTGAAAGGTCTGCCAACCGCACTCCGTTTCCTCACGTACCGCTGAAGCGGCCTTTCTTATCTTTTACTTCGCTTTATTTCTTCTCCTGTGAATGGATCTGTAAATTCTTTCATCGTCATTTGATCTTCCAGGATATCTTCTTGTAACTGATTTTTGATATATTCTTGAATTACTTTTTTATTGCGTCCCACTGTGTCCACATAATATCCTCTACACCAAAATTTTCGGTTCCCGTATTTATATTTCAAATTCGCATGACGATCAAAAATCATCAAACTACTCTTCCCTTTTAAATATCCTACGAATGATGAAACACTCAATTTCGGCGGGATTCTAACCAACATATGTATATGGTCAGGACACGCTGTGGCTTCAATAATTTCTACACCTTTTCGCTCACATAACTGACGTAGAATTCTCCCTACATCTGCTTTTATATGACCATAGATTATCTGTCTTCTGTACTTTGGCGCGAAAACAATGTAATACTTACAATTCCATGTTGTATGTGCTAAACTTTTGTTATCCAATATTAGTACTCCTTTCGTACGTAGTCGGTTGATCAGACCCAACTACATTCTACGACTGGAGTTTTTTTTCTGTCCATAGCTAAAAGCTTTTTGGAACCCCTCGCATAGCAAGGGGTTTTCAACTTATACAAAAAAAAGCGCCTCTATAAAGTAGAGACGCAGGAAAAGTATAGACTACATCTATGATTGCTCCCTACGCCAGTGTTAACTGTCAGGTTCTAAGGGTCAGGTTTTACCTTCTCAACACGTACGTGTCCCCCCGCAAATTCATTTCATTACATTAATTTTAACGGAAATCACCCATTCAATTAGGTGAAATATTGAACGTTATTTCGCTTCCGGTATAAACTAAAAATCTCTTATTTTCCTACTCTACTAGGCGTCAACAAAAATTTATATAAATTATCATTGCACATACTTCGTTTATTTTTTCGAAATCGCATCACCATAAGGTGCATCACTACTATCATAGCTACGATGAACGGCCATATAAATTAATCCAATGCCCACAACAATTATACCTGAAACTAGAACGATATAGTTATCATACCAAGGTACACCTGGCGTTCTTGGCCAGCACATATTAATCATGGCAATGACACCGTATACAAGGGCCGCAATATTGACAATAAGTCCCCATTTACCTAATTGATATTTCCCGCTTGGTTTCCAGCCTTTTAATCGTGCACGTAGCGCTGCAAGCACTACCATTTGGAAGCCAAGGTACATACCGAATGCTGCAAAGCTTATGATTTTTGTTAGGGCATCTTCAGATACTTTTGATCCAATTACAATAATTGCTGGAATGAACGCTGCCAAAATTAATGCATACGGTGGCACACGACGAATCGCTGAAAATTTCTTTAAATATTTACTACCGATAATCATGTCATCACGACCATATGAATAAGCAAGTCGGCTCGCTGCCGCTTGTAAACTCATTACACAAGAAAGGAAGGAAATTAAAACAATAATTAATACCGCTTTCGAACCAACAGGACCAAAGGCTTGTAGTAAAATTGTATCCACTGGCGATGCATCCTTACCGGAAATTACGGCTGGAATATCTGCCACTGCGAGGATTAGTGCAAGGCACACAAAAGTTGCTGCCGCACCGCCAATATAAATTGTCCGACGCATTGCTTTTGGAATAAGAACGCCTGGGTTTTTTACTTCCTCTGCAACGTCCCCACATGCCTCAAAACCATAGTATTGGAAAATCCCGATTAATCCGGCAGCTGCAAAAGCATAAAAGTAACTATTTCCGCTTTGTGCACCGAAAGAATCAAATAAAACGCTTAAATTTTGGTGTCTTTCTGTAAGAAGTAACCAACCTCCAACGATTAACGCACCGATTAGCTCCGCAGCAAAACCAAGAATGGCTGCAGCTGCAAGAAACTTTGTCCCAAGGAAATTAATGACCGTCGATAATACAAGAATAGCCAATGCACAAAGAATCGTTGTGTTGATCGATGATTCAAACCCTAATACTTGTGCAAGAAATGGTCCAGCGCCGTACGCTACACTAGAAATGGTTGTCAAGATTGCCATTAAGTATACCCATCCTGTCATCCACGCCCACTTACGTCCCCATAATCTACGTGACCATGGATATACGCCACCGGCAACAGGGTACTGTGCTACGACTTCACCGAAAACAAGTGCCACTAATAATTGTCCAAATCCAACAATGAATAAACTCCAAATCATTGGCGGACCACCTGTCGCAAGCGCAAATGCAAACAGCGTGTAAATACCTACTACCGGGGAAAGATACGTAAAGCCAAGGGAAAAGTTTGCCCACGGGCTCATGTCACGACTAAATTCAGATTCATATCCTAGCGATGCCAGTTGTTCACTATCACTATCATGGACTACTGTTATAGCGTCGATACCCGTTATAGATTCATTACTTTTTGGGATTAAAGTTTCTTGCATGTTTTTTTTACCTCCTTTAGAACTGTAGTTACAATTTAGTAAGCAATCTTCATGCCATCATTACAATTATCTAAATATTCGGTAAATTTATCGTAGAATGAAATAGTTCTTTCATAATTTTATATTCATATTTGAATTTCCGTTATCAATTTTGAATATATTCACAGTTGATTATTACGAGCTAGCCTTACCTCAACGAAATAAATACTTTTTTTATTAAAAACATTCACCAGCAGCAACCATTATCTACAAAAAAATGCACTTCAATTTTAGGAAAAACCTAACATTCTGAATGCGTTTAGCATGTAGAGAAATAGTTTACAATTTTGTGCTCGCTACATCACCATCCACGAAAGAACTATAATATAGAAAAATCCATAAAAAAAACGCTCAGACGATTTGAAAATTGAGATGGCGAAAACCCCCTCCATCTTGATTCATCTGAACGCTCATTTATCGTTTTCCGACTTCTATAAGTGGGCGTCGTTCCACTTTCATTCTTTTGTAAATTCCTTAAAATCAGCCATATGCTTCTCCAAAATCGCTTCTAAAATACTAAGCTCTAACGCTTCATAATCATGTACTGCACTATTGTGGAAGCCGACCATGTTCATCATTGTTTTTGTCAAATCTGCATCAATGAAGCCCGCCTCTTATAGCAATTTAAATCTTTCACGACTTTTTTTATAAAATAATGACAAAACATCTTTATACTTTGACGTTTAATTGTCGTCCAAGGCGATCAAGCTCAGCCATAATATATGCATTACTATAATCGTAGCCAATTATCGCTTGTATAGTACCGTCTTCTCCCATCAGTGGCGCAAAGCAGGTTTTCCACTTACCATATTGATCCTCATAAACAGATGTCACTCCGACCTTCCCTTTCATTGCTTCGTTAGCCACATCCATTACTTCTAACGGTCCATTATATGCTTTACCTATCTCAATGATAAAATCGTCACAACACGCAACATTAACGAATTGTCCCTCTGTATCCTTCTTAAAGATATACACCCAGTGAATGGCCCCTTCAAGACGTTGAAGTTCCGTCAACTTTGCAGATAATACCTCCCTTGTCTCATCTGAGTCCTCATCTATCACTTGCAGGACCTGTTTTATAGGGATTATCACTGCTGTTACTACTGCAATCGAACGCAATCTTTTATCTAGCTGTTCTTCTAATACCGCACGCTTTTTGTGCGGTAAAATAGTTTGATTCTCACGAAGTTTTTGTAGCTTACGACTCATCGTTGGTTGGCTAATACCTAGTACACTCGCTGCCAATGTAGTTGATTTATAACGTTCCATAGCCATTTCAATGAGTTCTGCTTCAACCAAATCGAAGGCTTCTTTTAAAGGAATTACTTGTGAAAAATGAGTATATACCGAAACTGAGCACTCTTCAGCTTTTAGTAATTGTGCCACATCGTTACTTGTTACCACTTCTTCATCAGCTAACACAACTAGACGCTCAATACTATTTTCAAGCTCTCGTACATTCCCTTTCCATTCCTGCACACATAAAAAATCAATTACATCATTACTAAACACCACATTTAATCCATATTTTTCATTGTATTTACGGATAAAATGAGCGATTAAAGATGGAATTTCTTGTACACGGTCACGAAGCGCCGGTATATGAATCGGTACAATATTTAAGCGATAGTATAGATCCTCCCGAAACTTCCCTTCTTTGACTAGTTGCGCTAAATTTTGATTGGTTGCAGATACAATTTGTACATCGATTGGATACGACTTGGAACTTCCAATTGGCGTTACAATACGCTCTTGTAGGACACGGAGTATCTTTACCTGCATAGGCAATGGTAATTCACCAATTTCATCTAAAAATAAAACTCCCTTTTCTGCTTGTCTGAATTTTCCGATACTTCCGCCTTTTAATGCGCCCGTATAAGCACCCTCTACATGCCCAAATAATTCATTTTCAATTAAATTATCCGGAATAGCTCCACAGTTAATCGCAACAAAGGGACCATTCTTGCGTACGCCTAACTTATGGATTTTACGAGCCGCCATCTCCTTTCCTACCCCTGACTCTCCTAAAAGTAAAACCGTAACACCCGTTTTGCTTGTTTTCATAAGCGTTTTATACACTTCATACATTGAAGGACTATTAACAACAAAAGGAAAATCACTTGAAATAGAAGGTATGTATGTTGAAGTTTGGGCGTTATCGACAATTTTTTTATATGCAAACGCTAGAGAATCATCAACCGTAAAAACCGTTGTCATTACTCCTATTCCCATTTTTGTTCGTTGATAAAAATATTGTTTCTCCTTAGTAGAAATTAAAGGGAAGATTTCCTCTTCGAAAATACGTAACTCGAGCTCTTGAAGTGAATATAGCATTTTCCCTTCATATAAAAAGCTACTCGGTGTTACGAAAAAATCACTTATTATACCTGCCAAATCTGTAATTACCACACCATCATACTGCTGTAACAATAGTTGTTGTAAATCCATTCGAACATCCACTCCATTACATTCAAATTTGAATTGATTATTCATCAATCGCATATTTCTTTTTTAAAATGCGAAATTTACAATCAAGAACTTGGCATGAATTTTGCTGTTATTAATATGAGCGTAACAAAAAATAATAAAGAGGTTTTGAAATATGAAAAAATTAAAAGAAGACGTTTTATCTTCATTTCCCCCATCTTTACACAACAACTAGAACAAAATAATCGAGGTATTTGAATTAGAAAAAAATATTAGTAACTTCAGTATTAAAAGTACAAGAGATGTTTAGATATTCATAGCAATTATCACGCACTTCTTTATTATAACAATATTGTAAGCGCCAAATACAACACACCTTCTACTAAATCAACTGACATGAGACAATCATGACAATTAATTTAGTAGAAGGTTTTTTATGAAAAGATCAGAACGTCGCCTTTTATGGCAGTCTCGTATTCAAGCTTTTCAAACGAGTGGTGAATCAAACGTTGCCAATTGGTGCGCTAAACAGGATGTCCCTGTTAAAAGTATGTATCAGTGGTTACGTAAATCACGTACGCAAACAACACAGCCAGCACAATGGTTACCTGTTGTCATTCAAGAAACCGCTGCGCCCGAGACCATTCCCATTACGATAAAACTGAATGGTATTTCCATTGAATGTCCGTCTGACTTTGAAGAAGCTGCTTTGAGTAAAATTCTTCAGGTCGTACAAAATCATGTTCACTAATCTGAGAATGGATCAAGTATTTATCGCTTGTGGACCAACTGATTTACGAAAATCAGTGGATGGTCTCGCTGCGATTGTACAAGAAAGCTTTCAGCTTGATCCATTTTCGTCTCACCTTTTTGTTTTCTGTAATCGAAAAAAAGATAAATTGAAAATTCTTCATTGGGATTACAATGGCTTTTGGCTATTTTATCGTCGACTAGAAGAAGGTGTATTTGATTGGCCAAATGAAGCAACTTCTCCATTGAAGATTTCAGGACGACAGTTTAAATGGTTACTAGAAGGGTTACCTATGAGTCAAAAATCAGCACATATGCAGGTTTCTGCTAAAGTTGTCATTTGAGAAAGGAATTCGGCTACATGGGTCGAATTCCTTTAGCTATGAAAAAAATCGGACAAAACCCTACACTTACAATGGAAGAACTAGCAACGAAGAATGCCGAGTTGGAAAAACAAAATGAAGCACTGCAGGCTAAACTCAACTGGTGGGAGGCTCAATTCCGCCTTAGTCAACAGAAGAAATTTGGTGCATCGAGTGAAAAATCCAACTTGGATCAGTTGGTCCTAGCTTTATTCAACGAAATGGAAATGACAACAGATTTGTCGGTAGAAGAACCGTCACTTGAAAGCGTCACGTACAAACGAAAAAAGCGTTTAGGACAAATGGAAGCGATGCTGGAAAACTTGCCCGTCGAAACGATTCACTATCGTTTAAGCGAAGAAGAGCAGGTTTGTTTGTGTTGCGGTAAACAGACACATGAAATGAGTACGCAAATTCGCCGTGAATTAAAAATTATTCCTGCACAAGTAGAAGTCGTCGAGCATGTGCAACATGTTTATAGTTGCCGTCACTGTGAAAAAGAAGGAACGGAAACACCAATTATTACAGCAAAAATGCCGGCGCCTATGTATCCTGGCAGCTTAGCTACGCCATCATCGATGGCGTATTTGATGAGCCAAAAATACAGTGAAGGCCTACCACTTTATCGCCAAGAGAAGCAGTTAGAGCGCACCTGTCACGCCAAACAATGGCGAATTGGATGATGTATGGGGCCAATGCGTGGCTCACATACCTTTATGAACATATGCATCAAAAAATACTGCACCATGACATTCTGCATGCGGATGAAACGACCTTACAAGTCTTGAACGAGCCAGGCCGTGCCGCTACAAGTAAGTCGTTTATGTGGTTATACCGGACGGGAAGAGACGTGCCAGCAATTGTCTTGTATGATTATCAAACGACACGTGCCGGGAAACATCCAAAGGCATTTCTAAATGGATTTTCTGGTTACCTTCATGTCGATGGTTATGCAGGATACCATGATTTACAGAAGGTAGAACTTGTGGGGTGCTGGGCGCATGCGCGTAGAAAATTCGATGAGGCACTGAAATCATTGCCGGCAACCCCCCAAAATACAGAGCAACCCTGTGCCGCTAAAATCGGTCTACAATTCTGTAATCAATTATTTGCGATGGATAAAAAAATCAATAAAATGGATGAATGTACACCAGATATTCGTTATCAAGAACGTCTTGACCACAGTAAACCTGTACTTGATGCTTTTTTAGTATGGTTAAAAACAGAAAAGGCGCGCGTGGCACCTAAAACGAAGTTAGGTGAAGCCATCACCTATTGTTTAAATCAATGGAAGAAACTCGAGGTATTTTTAAAAGATGGTCGTCTAGAGCTAGATAACAACCGAGGGGAACGTTCCATTAAACCGTTCGTGATGGGAAGAAAAGCTTGGATGTTTTCAACTTCTCCAAGAGGCGCTAAAGCGAGCGCTATTATTTACAGTATCGTTGAAACAGCCAAAGAAAATCAGCTAGATCCACTTCGCTATTTGACCTATGTTTTAGAGCAGTTACCATTAATCGATGTAACAGATGAAGCAACGTTAGATGCGCTTATGCCTTGGTCGGACGAAATACCAATCAGCTGCCATATTCCTAAAAAAACTATATAGAAACTATAACAATAGCGCCCCCTAAATGAACAGGTGGGCGCTATTTGACGCTTACGAACATATGACCACATTTTCTACTACAATATTAAATTTTCCACCACAATACCACAACAATTAATCATTTGTTTCTACAACAATCGCGCCCGATTGTGGAGGATTAAAGAGAATACAGTTCTATTACTTTTTCTAAGGGTAATTTATTCGGATTACACATATCAACAAAATAAGGTAACTGCCATTTTTGAGTTTTCATCGCTTGTTTACTACTCGGACTATCCCAGCTAGGATAAACTCTTATTGCCATTTTGCCCTTTGTTGAAGAAGACCTAAGAATGTTCTGTTTTAAAAGAATTTCTTTTGGAAAAATAAATTGCCCAAACTCATTTTCATTTTTAAAGGTAGTTATAACTAATAAATCAGGGGCTTCCTCAAATAAGTAAGGTTGATTTTGATTATTTTCGTACTTTTCCCAAAATGCAACAAACTGCCCTACTTTGGTAGGGGTTATATTCGAAACTCTGAATCGAACTGTTTTAGAAGATAATTGAAATGTACCAGCACCATACTTAGAATTTTGCTTTTCTTCTTGAATTGACTTTACAGTTAAGTGATTCGACTCATAAATCATTTTATTTACATAAGTTAATGCTGTAAAAAAATTATTCATTTCTTCACTCCTAAATTTCACACAAAATGGCCTGATTGCTGAATAGTCATAATCCATCCTGTCGACGTAATTTGTATCAAACTTTATTATAAACTTATCTTAGGGTAACGACATTCAAACATATGTAAATAAAGAGTTCAAACATATTTTATATATCAAATATGTTTGAACTCTTTTGTTGTTGCTTTGTAAAAAAAAAATTGATTAAGAAGGTGCTGCAAACATTCATTTAATGACAGAACAAAAGCATATTTTGAAAAAACATTGAACAAAATGAGAGCTTTTAAGATAAGAGTCGCTTCTTCCACAATCGCGCCCGTTTGTGGAATAACTAATATATAAGATGTTTCACCATTAAACTGTTTACCGTAGTGTATCTGAAAGATGAAACAAAATCGATCTTTTGAATGGTTTCAAAAGATCGACTAATCTATAATGTTCAGAGGAGTACAAAGTAATGAAAACTTCAATAGGTAGAATTAATTGTACCGTTTAATCTAAAATCAAACTTTGTTAAACAGATCAAACTAGAAAGTAGCTGAGAGATATAATGAAATTTCGTTTAAAAGATGGAAATGAAGTAACGATAAAAGAGGCGACTAAAGAATACGCCCAACATATGATCGATTTCTATAATATCGTGGGTGGAGAAACTGATTTTCTTTCATTCGGAAAAAATGAATTTAAACGCAATAAAGAGGAATATAAAGAGTTTATAGAATCTACACGCCTGGAACAAAACTCCATCATATTACTTGCAACCATAAATGATGAAATTATTAGTATAGCATCCATTAATTCTAGCCAGAAGGACAGAATGAAACATGTAGGTACATTAGGAATCGTTATTAGCGAACAGTTTACTGGACTAGGCTTAGGCAGAAAAATGATGGAACAAATGATCCAGTGGGCATCCTCAAATGGGATAACTAACAAAATTAGTCTCGTAACTAGAGAAGATAATGTTCTAGCCATTAAATTGTACGAAAAGCTCGGGTTTGAAAAAGAAGGCCTCATTAAAAAAGACAATTTAATTAATGGAATTTATTACAACACGATTTTGATGGGATTATTTATTTAGTCTTTATTGGGAGAAATTATAGCGCATTCATACGCTGTAGAAAGCCGATTTTAGGAATATAAAATGAACGAGCATTTGTGCCTTGGAACGTACCAGGTGCCAAGCGCTATTATCCACATTCAATAGACAAATATATAAACGCCTTCCGAATGATTAATACAATTACCTGCGCTCGACTTTCTTAAAGAAGTAAATCCCTCCCTTTAAATTCACAGAAAGACCAAAAGGTAGGAAAATTCTTTTTAAATTCCTACCTTTCAATAAAAATGACTGATCCAGCTACTGAAAAATCTCATTTAATTATCATATGGTTCTTCAGAGTTAATTCTAAATTGATAACAGTTTATATTAAAGATTTTATACTTTCACTTGTTCAACAATCTGGCCCTTTAATGAAAACAGGCGCAGATCCTTGTTACAGAATCGCGCCCGATTGTTGAATATCGTTTTTCAATTAAAGGCCCTGTAATTGAAGTATAGGAACGATAAAAAATTCAGTTTGTTTTAAAGCGTCAAATATACAGGTTTTTATTCAGATAATACACTCTACATAATCTTGAAAAGTACTATCGTAGCCCTGTTTATATATTTGCAAAAAAAAGCTGTATAAACAATATTTTAAAGGAAAATCCAAGAAATGCTGGTTTAACAGCATTTCTTGGATTTCGGTCTCTCTCCAAACTTTGATTTGGGAACGTTTTCTCATTTATCAATGAATAAGTGTATGTATTTATTCATTGATAATAAAGTAATGTAGTGCGTCGTTTACTTTTGTCATAGCTTTTAAGGATTCGGTTGTGTTGATTGGTTCAACATCTAAAGAATGATTAGCACGGGCTATTTCAATTAAAGTAAAATTAGGCTTCATTTGAATTTCCCTAATTTTATTAGGTTCATAATGACCATCATTTGTACCAATTATCATTAAAATTTCATTCGAACTTCGCATTATATTTTCATATAAACCGTCAATTTTTAGTAAAGGTGTAAACAATACTAATTTAGTATTTTGTGAAGTATTATTATTTGCATATTTAAAACTAATTGGAATTGTCCCTAAAGATTTTCCTAAGAATATAATTTCTTTATATTCCCTTGTAGCAAGAACCTCTTCAATTACAGAATCTACCTCTTCAATTATTACGTTTCTAAAATACTCCACATCTTTCTCAAATAATGTAGGTTCATAAGAATAATGAACTTGAACAACATCGAAATTATTTTGAAGCATTTCCATTTTTGAATAATACATTAACGGTTTGTCATATAAATAATTTGAACCCGATAACATAAAACAAATTGTTTTAGAATTATTTTCAATATACGTATATTTAATTTTTTTGGGTGTTTCTTTACTGGTTACTTTCATTAAATCTCCCTCCCTTTAAAACCACTTACTTCAACGAAACTATCTTATATCCTTCTTAAATTGATTACCAAAGCGTCTACATATCTTAAAAAATTGTTATTCAATATTATGGCCCGATTCTGGTATAACGTTGCATGACGGTTGCTCGCAAATGCGAATAGCCAAGATAGTTGCACTGCTGTTTTTAAGCAATAAATCATCCCTTTTACTGAGCGATACTAAACCTATATTCCTTACCACTCAACCGTCACGCACCGGATTTCGCTTCATACATATACAGCTCATCCCCGTCCAAAAACAGCAACTTGCTCTCACGGTTATTCACTAATTGCGGTTCGATAGGCTTACCATCCGGCTTCATCAGCTCGATTTTACGGACAGTCTTATATTCATTACCTTCACGTTGTAACTCAAAGAGTGTACGTTCTCCTCTGCCTTGGTGTGCAACGATCGTCTCCCCATTCACCGCAAACGCCCGAAAATAAATATCTTCGGGTGAATAATACGATGTGAGACCCTCTCTCCGTACTCCAATCTTCGAATCTGTGCTGAAGAAAAAACAAATTCCTCCATCATCTATACCATTCAGCGCCAAACACTCAAAAATAAAATATTCCTCATCCTCTTCAAGCGAATCCTTCTTACCACCAGACGCATCCCAGCCAACTAGCCCGCTTTGGCCAACCGGATTCTCCCAGCCGTAATTGCCGAAAACTCCTTCATCAAAGTACCCTGTCCAAATCTCTTGATTCTTTGTTACGTACACATGCTCAATACCATCTCCTAAACAAAATGATCGGATAAAACACCCATTTTCATCATAGACACGTGCGTTTTCTTCAATATTTTGTGCATCATGGTAATACGACCGTGCACATACAAGTAGAATATGTTCGTTATCAATCGGCTGTATGTAATGATAATTCCATGTCTCTTTCGGCAAATCCAGCACTTTCTTCTGTCCATCTTTCAGATGAATGACTTGATATCTATAGCTTTTTTCCGTAACGGTTGCAGGGAAGCAACCATCGATTAGTGGAATTTGCTCTTCCACAAGTAGGACAAATACATCGTTTTCATGTCCAAGTGCAATCGAAAGAGGCGTCATTTGTTTCAGCTCTTCGTTCAGATTAGCTATTGGATTCATGGGTATTTTGAGTATTGATTTCATTTTCTTTCAGCAACCTTTCCTGTATAAAGAATTACTGCACTAAATATCCTTTTCTTTCCTCGACAGTTTTCATACGCAAAAAAAATTGAAGTAATAATGATTTTAATTCTTTTTCATCCAAATGATTAATCGTATTTTTTTATTTCATTATACAATTAATTAACGCCATCAAGAAAATTTTACCACTTTTTAAAACGCACCGAAAGCGTCGTTAGGTAACATTTCTTAAAAGATTGTTACTCCACAATCTGGCCCGTTTGTGGAACAAGAAAAAATCCTGCATTTCAACTCAGGATTTTCAGTCAAACTTTTTTTAAACGTCGCGACTTTATTTCAAATCTACACGTTCTTCATCAAAAGACACCTCCCTATAAAGTAAGGATAGAAAAAAAATGAGAATTTCCGTATAATCTTCAATCCAGCTCTTGTGTAAATGATTCGACTGCCGAATCAGTAGCTATCCCTCTCCTTTTCAATCATCAAAAAACAGGAATCTTTTAGCTGATACAATGCATCTTCATGAAGGAACTAAAATGAGAAGGTGATATTTTTTTTAGTTTCTTCTTGAACTTCAAAGTTACAGTGTTCAATATTTTCAATTAGGTTTCGTGTATTTTCAACTGCGTCAGGTAAACCAGCCTGTTGATGTTTGGCAAGCATCAAATTTAAATGGTTCACAACTATTTCTAAGTCCGCTTGATTTGCCTTTCGAATCGGTTTTTTCCGAGCTTGTGCTAACAGGGCATCAACTTCTTGTTTACTTAACATCTAATTCTTCCTTATATTTTAGAAAGTAACCAATTCTCCATAATTTTCTCCACATTCTCTTCTTTTGGCATCCTTAAGAACATTTTGCTGAGCTGTTCTATATTTGTATCTAAAAAAAGAATCTTTTCATTTAACTCTTTTGCATAAACACAATATCCCTCGTATTCCGTCTCATCAAGATATACGATGGGGTGTTCGTGCTGCATCGTACAAAGAATCATTTCTGCATGCAAATTTGACTAAATGGTTTCAACTTGATGCAAAAAGACTCTATGTACGGGAATGACCGGAGCGTATATACATTCTCGATGTTCATCACCAAAATCATGTTCTGCAACAAGGATTTGATAATAATCCACTTCTCTAAATGCTTCTTTCTCCCGTTCCTTAAGAAAAATAGTAATAAATTTTTTCGATAATTTATGCAAATGTCGATGGGGAGGTAGTTTCTCACCAACTACTAATAAAGTGAACGATTCCATTCTATACTCCTAACTCATTTTTCTGCCCTCAATTGAACGATTCGGCTGCCGAATAAGTAATCATCGCCCTCTATTATTGCAAAGGCATGAAGGCAACTTGCCATTTTCGGGAAATAATTTATTGCCAACTTAACTTAGTTCTTGATTTCCCTCAAAATTAATAAACGTGTTCGAAATTAATATTGATTACCCTATTCATTAATTTCCTCCCATTGTTCAGTAAATAAAATTTTATATATTAGCTGCTTCATAAAATCTTTGGACGTTACAGCAACAAAGACCTGTTCATGTTCTTTTTGCCCTACCCTTCCTCCACTTTGATGAATAGAATAATGAGGAAAGGAGGAATTTTCATGGGATACACTGGATATGTAGGTAATAATAATAATTACTGCGGAGGCAATAACAATGGTTCAACATTCGTTCTAATCGTTGTACTATTCATTCTTTTAATTATTGTCGGCGCTACTTTAATGCATACAAAGTATTAACATTTCCAATTTTAAGTGTAAAAAAATAGGATTTAACTTTCATTCAGACTATCTTTTAATGGATATGGCTAAAGCCTCCATCATCGTCATAGTTGTTTCCAAAATCAAATAGTCTCCAAACCTCTTTCATACGCTATAACCCTACTGTAATTGTAGTGTGAAGCTAATTTATCCCCACCCCTCTTTATTTATTGGTGTGGGCACTTTGAAAAGGACGTGACCCATCCCCTCCGTATACTGACAATATCTTCCTCAAAATACGTAACATGAATATTTATTTTTCAAAAGAAAGTATTGATAAGATTAATGCCATCTCTAATTTTTACAACTATATATCGAATGTCAACACTAAACTGAACAACTTTTATAAGGACCGCTGCTTAAACTCAATTGGCGTTAGATAGCCCATTGTTTGATGAATTCGAATGTTATTGAACCAGCTCACATAATCCCAAAGTGCAAGATCTAGCTGTTCAAGTGAAAGGAACGTGCGTTGGTACACAAATTCGATTTTAAAACTCTTGTATGTGGCTTCTGCTCATGTCTATCATAGGGACATCCCTTTGCACTTAGTGAACGTTGAATACCGAATGCCTCAGTTACTTCTGCCATTAATTGATTATCAAATTCGGAACCACGGTCTGTGTGAAATAATTGTACGTTGGTTAAGTTGCCCTTAATACTGCTCAATGCTAAATGAAATAATAAGAAATTACGAAAATGAATGTAATAGGGGCATTCAAAAGTGAGTTAATAAGATAAAAAAAGAGCCAATTCTGATTGGATTTCAATCGGAATTGGCTCTTTCTCTATTCAACCAGACGTTCGTGATATTCATGTAGCGCATGCGTCTACTGCACTGAGAAATGTTCGTTAATATAGGCAGCAATGTACTGTTTCTATTCGATTTCGATTCGCGTAGAACTGAAAAGTTTTCCGAAGAGTTGCCATCCTTTTGTTGTTGCGTATTGCGTTAGAGCTTCATTTTTAAGACGCTTTGTTCAATGTGTTTTTCTCTGATTTTGATGGCGATGCCCTTACTATTTGATGTGAGAATGCCCTCTATTTTTTCTGCTAGTTTCTGGTTTTTCTGCTCTAGTTGTTTCCGTTATCGATTGAAGCTTTTCGATTTCTTGCGAAGATTCGGAAGGAAGAGCTGTTATTTTTGATGGAGAAAGTCCTCGTTTATGGTGAGCTTCATTTCTTCAGTATGTCTGATTTGTTTGAGTGGTTGGGTTATAGTATCTAAACGTTTCGAGATGGGGGATTTCCGTAAGCTTGATGAAAATTTTTTCATAAGTGTAAAAAAATTTTCATAATGTCGTTTTTTTTGCATATATATATATCAAAACAAGATGCAAGAAATAAGGAGGGAAAAATATGAAATTTATGACAGCAGAACCATTTCGAATAAAGATGGTAGAGAGAATAAAGAAGACTACTAAGGAGGAACGCCAAGGGTGGTTAAAGGAGGCAAACTACAATGCGTTTAAAATAAAGGCTGAAAATGTATATATTGATTGTTTAACAGACAGTGGAACATCTGCCATGAGTAGCGAGCAGTGGTCCGCATTAATGTTGGGAGACGAATCTTACGCTGGAAGTAAAAGTTTTTACAAATTAGAAGAGTCTGTTCAAGATATATTTGGTATGCCATATGTACAGCCAACTCACCAGGGAAGAGCTGCGGATTATATAATGGCCAAGTTGTATGCCAAAGAAGGAAAATATGCAATTGGTAATATGCATTTTGATACGTTTAGAGGGAATGCAGAAGTATTAGGGGCAATTCCAGTTGACTATGTGATTGACGAAGGGAAAGATACTGCAAGTGCTGCTCACCCATTTAAAGGAAACATCGATATTAATAAAATAGAAAATTTAATTGAAGAAAAAGGAAGCGAGCAAATTTCGGTTGTCATTATAACGGTTACTTGTAATAACAACGGTGGACAGCCCGTTTCCATGCAAAATATTAGAGAAGTGAGTGCATTAGCAGGAAGATATAATATTCCTGTTGTAATAGATAGTGCGCGTTTAGCAGAGAACGCTTACTTTATTCAACAAAGAGAAGATGGATATAAAAATAAGTCAATTAAAGAGATTACAAGGGAAATGTTTTCGTATTGTGAGACGGCTACAATGAGTTCAAAAAAAGATGGTCTAGTTAATATTGGGGGTCTCTTTGTTACAAGGGATGAAGAAGTTCTTCAAATGGCACAGCAATTAGCGATTGTACATGAAGGATTTATCACATATGGCGGATTAACAGGGCGAGATTTAGAGGCGCTTGCAGTTGGGTTGCAAGAGGGATGCGATCAGCAATATTTAGAGTATCGTATTAACCAGGTGAAATACCTTGGAGATCGGCTTGAAGAAAAGGGTGTTCCTATTGTAAAACCAACTGGAGGACACGGAGTTTATGTTGATGGTAGAAGGTTTTTCCCGCATATTCCACAACACGAATTTCCTTCTCAACGTCTCGTTGTAGCTCTTTATGAAGAAGCCGGAGTTCGTGCTGTCGAATTAGGTGCGTGTGCATTTGGCTCAAAAGATCCCGTTACTCAAGAACCTATATGGCCTGACGTAGAAACGATGAGAATAGGTATCTCAAGAAGAGTATATACAAATAGTCATATGGATGTTATAGCTAATGCTTTAGGTGAGATATACAAAAATCGAAATGAATATAAAGGAATGAAACTTGTATATGAAGGACCAATTACGTCTTTAAGACACTTTACTGCTGGATTTGAATTACTTTGAATTTGATTTAAGTTAGAAATACTTTTTGCTATGAAGTCCCCAAAACAATGGAGGTGCTAAATGAAAAATGGCGAAAGAGAACAATGGTCATCCAGTTTAGGGTTTATATTAGCATCAGTAGGTGGCGCAGTCGGATTAGGGGCGGTTTGGAAGTTCCCTTATACGGTTGGCCAATATGGAGGAGCAGCCTTCTTTATCGTATTTTTAGTCGTGCTTTTACTGATTGCCACACCCATTTTAATGATTGAATTTGGGATTGGTAGAAAGACAAAATTAAATTATACCGGTGCTCTGAAGGTACTATTCCCGCAGAAAAAGTGGTATCTATTTGGAATAGTAGGACTGATAGTTTTAATAATTGTATTATCTTTCTATATGGGTGTGTCTGGTTGGACAATTGCTTACTTATTTAAATCCTTATTTGGATCATACTCTGGAAATTCACCGGATTTGATAGCCAATGATTTTGGAAACTTTTTAAATTCCCCTCTGGAACTATTATTTTGGATGTTTGTAATGGCGGTGCTAACAGGGGTCGTTGTATATAAAGGAATCCAAAAAGGCATAGAAAAAGTTTGTAAAGTCTTAATGCCACTTTTATTCATAATGATTATTATCTTATGCATAAGAGCAATCACATTACCAGGAGCGCAAGCTGGACTTGAATTTTATTTAAAACCAGACTTCCGTGCACTCACTTTTGAGGGCATTCTTGCAGCAATCGGATTAGCCTTCTTTACGTTAGGTGTGGGGGCTGGAAACCTTGTTATATATGGAAGTTATCTTGATAATAAAAGGACTATTGCTAGTAATACCTTTATTATCGTAATTGCAGATGCTTTAATTGCAGTTATGATGGGGTTCATTATTTTCCCGGCTGTTTTTGCTTATGGAGTTGAACCTAGCGCTGGTCCACCGTTAGTATTTATCACATTGCCTATTATTTTTGCTCAAATGAAATTCGGTATGCTGTTTGCTGTTATTTTTTATTTGCTTCTAATTTTTGCATGTTTAACTTCAACAATCGCCATATTGGAAGCTATCGTAGGCTACTTCGTTGATGAATGGAAATGGAGTAGATTAAAAACTGTTTTAATAACGTTAACGGGTATATATGTTATAGGTGTATTCCAAATGTTATCTTTTGGCCCTCTGGCGGACTTTACTATCTTCGGGAAGACGATATTTGAGTTCTCGGACTATTTAGTATCTAACATCTTGTTACCTGGTGGGGGTCTCGCTTTACTTGTATTTGCTGGTTGGCTGCTAAAACCGAAGATGTTACTTGATGAAATAAACACTGGAAATGGTCTTAAAGTAAATCATTACTATACGATAACAGTGAGGTATCTTGCACCAATAGCCTTAGCGATTGTTTACTTACAATTATTGGGGATATTGAAACTTTAGGAGACACATTTAACTTCATTGTAGTTCAGAAAAAAGAAATGGAAGGGTGAGCCAATGGATTTATTAAACTATGTACCATTTGTTGGATTTTTAGCGCATTTTCTAGGACCAGATGTAGAAATAAGATTAAGTGATGCAGAGAAAGAAGAAGTAGTATATGCGCACCCTTCTGATATTTCGAAAGGAAGTTCTATTCTTGAAATTGAAAAGAGATTTATTGAGGAAGAACGTTATAAGGAACGAGATTCAGTGATTGATTATAGAGCTCTTTCAGTTGATGGAAAAAAGCTGAAGTCTGCAACTCATTTTATTAAAAATCATAATAATCAACTATTAGGACTCTTAACCATTAACTATCCCGTTGATGAACTAATTGAATTTCGGAATATGTTAAATAATTTAATTAGTGGGTATAGAACTAAAGAAGAAAATTACTTTGAAAGTGTTACTTTATCTGTTGAGGAGTTAATGACAAATACGATTCAAGATGCTGTAAATAAGTTCAAAGTCCCGGCAAGTCGGCTTTCTTATGAAGAAAAGATGAAGCTTATTCAAACCTTAGATGAAAAAGGTACGTTTTTAATAAAAGGATCAGTTACAGAATTAGCAAAGATACTAAACACTTCTGAAACGACTGTATATCGTTATATAAATAAATTGTAATATTATTTTAAAAACAGAGCCAACTTCGATTGAATTTCAATCAGAATTGGCTCAGTTTCTATCTAACCAGACGTTCATGATATTCATGCAGTGCCTGAGTCAATTGCTCTGAGAAATGCTCCTCGATATAGGCAGCAATGTACTGTTTCTTTTCGATTTCAATACGCGCAGAATTGAAAAGTTTTCCGAAGAGTTGCCATCCTTTTGTTGCTGCGTATTGCGTTAGGGCTTCATTTTCAAGGCGGTTTAAGACACTTTGCTCAATGTGTTTTTCTCTGATTTTGATGGCGATGTCCGCATTATTTGATATGAGGATTTCCTCTACTTTTTCGGCTAGTTCCTGATTTTTCTGTTCCAATTGTTCCGTTATCGATTGAAGCTTTTCAATTTCTTGCGAAGATTCGGAAGGAAGTGCTTTGATTTTTTGTTGGAGAAAGTCCTCGTTTAAAGTGAGCTTCATTTCCTCGGTTTCTTCATCTTGATCCATTTGAAATAAACCAGTGTGCATGATTTGTGCGAGCGCTTGGCTTAGGGTATCTAAACGTTTGTCATAAGTCGTGTCGGGTAAGTTTTCTTGAGCCGGTACTTGTTTGATGATATGACCATCTTCATTAATCCGTAAAAGTTGTTTTAATCCTTTCACACGATACTCATCTTTTAATAGCAGAAGCATGCGTAGCTTCAAAATCGCTTTGAAGTCTAAGCGAATAACGGTTGCTATTGTTGGATTTGATGCTTGTCCATCGAATAGGTATTCTTCAAATGGTTTAATGTAGTAACGTCGGTAACGTTAAACCAGCTTGCGACTTCGGGTGTTGAGTAGTACTACTTCTCAATCAACTCATCTAAATACGCCTCTGATAAAAAATGCTGCTCTGCTGGTGTTGCCTGGATTACTTGATATAATGGATCATTCGCGAGTACCTCTTGTATACGCTTCTCTATTGAAATCGTTTGTAAGCCCGTAATCAAATAACGCATATATATGACTGGCACCTCCCGGTACGATAGATATATCAAATAAGGGAGGTGTTTTCTATGCCAACAACTAAACTAACAATTGTCCCCGTGACGCTAGCCCCTATCATTGACGAATCTTCATTTACAAATTCACCGCAATTCCATTCTGATCCAAGTTGCGTAATTAAAACAGCTACCGCAGAAATCTCTTTCTTTAATGGCGTAGATGAGCACATCATCCAAACGATCATGAAGGAGCTGAATAATCAATGAAGCATGATTTTACGAGCGTACAAAACATTGAACTGATATAACAGTGTTTTGAGCTTTTTTGTGTTTAACCAAACTTTGATTTGGGAACGTTATTTAGGTTTATTTTGTATACTTTATAAATCCTTGTTGAACTAAAGCACCCGTTAGTTTAAGTACATTTCTTCACAAACTAAAAAAATAGAAAGTAACAAAGAATCGTACTTTCATTTATATTAACATTACTTATTTGATTTCCTCAGCCAACTCCAAAATAATTCCCTCTGGACCACGAACGTAGCATAATTTATAACTTTCTTCATATTGCTGTATCTCACTAAAGATTTCCGTACCCTTCTTTTTCAATTTGGCAACAACAGCTTCAATATCTTCAACAGTAAATGCAATATGTCGGATACCCAGTGTATTTGCAAAGGTTTGCTGAATATCTTTTTCATCTGACGGCGAATAAAATTTGATTAGCTCTATCCATGTCTGACCGTCTGGCATTCCCAATCCTACACACGCTACTTTAACGTCATTAAGCCCAACTGCATATCCCATCAACTCTCCTTCCATTTCCCATTCTCCTTTCACCTCAAGTCCAAAATCGAGAAAAAACTCTTTAGCGGCAGAGAGATCATTTACGATTACACCCACATGATCTATTCTTTGGATCTTCAAATTTCATACCTCCTATGTTCCTGTTATTTTGCAATATCCTATATTCTTGATAAGTTTGTTTGTAATTCTAATTCGCTAAAAAACAGAAAATATCCTTGTTCAACAAACTAGCTCGATTGTTGAACACAAGTTAAACAACACTGTTCAACTAACCTGCCCCGTTAGTTGAAGAAAAAAATGTGCCCAAAGCGAGATTTGGGGACATGTTCCTTTAATTAAACCCACCAATCAAATCAATAAATTTTCCAGTATGGGCGTCCATTACAATAGTTGATTCAATTTCTGAAGACTTTATTGTAACTTCCCACTGCATTCTATTCGTTATTTCATTCCAAAGCCCATACTGTTGCTCCAGATATACACTAATATTTTCATCTGTAAGTTCCTCTAAACTATTAAAAGAGATTGAATTTGCCCATTCTTCTGGAGGATTCAGCAAATATTTTTCGGCGTTATTTAGTGCTACGTCTGTGCTAATAACAGGCGACTTATAAAAGTATAAAAAACATATCATTAGAGCAGCGACTAAAATGATTAATATTTTCTTCAAATGTGTACCACCTTACATAAAGTTATTTCTTTATTAATTCTGTAGCGTGGTTTAAGATCCTGCCTTATTACTATACAGGTAAGAATCGTTTCCAAATCGGTGTTTGGGAAGGTTTGAAATGCATTGTCTTATTCTCATTAATCTTATTTAATTATGATTCTCTTTTTAGCTTTTCGATTGGTGTAAATACGACGTTAATCCCTAATTGTTCTGAATCATTTTCTAATTCTTTTAGCGTCAGTGGACCTTTTACTTCATTTTCATCTATTTCGATGACCCAATAAGAATAATCATCATCGGTAGGATTTTGTGGAGGTTCTTCAACACCTCGTTCGTTTGTCTTTAAGTGCAATTGTTTTGCGATAATATACTGTTTATCCCACCATACAGCAGTCACTTCAGCTGGTACATATAAATGGTTGAATATATTTTCCTTGCTATCATTTACTGCTTCTTCTCCGTAAATTTGAATTTGATGAGCCGAAAGTCTATCAATTCGATAACCATTATCCAATGAAATTGTATAATCTGCTAATCCTGCACATCCTGATAAAATAAAACAGGATACTATCAGTAAAATTAAATGTTTCAACGGTGTCCCTCCAGTAAAAGCGTTAATTAATAGCCCTTTATTTTAATACGCTTCCAATGGAAATAAGTTCCTTTTGTTTACGAGAGGGAATGAAAAATATTAGATTAACAAGTTTTTATTATGGCTGAAAAGCTCCCAAACCCTCGTTTGGGGAAGTTTTTTGCGTCTTAACGTTGTAAATCCGCATAAATCTGACATTAGTGAAAGCAGCTTTAAAAAGGAAAAAAGGAGGCGTCAGTTTGACGTCTCCTTTCTCACTTATTAAGTCGCTTTTTTGAATCGCTTTTTAAATCACTTGCTTCAACTAAAAGAAAGCAAACAAATAGGTTCCTTGTGTCATTTTCGCCTTCTATCCTATTCTCCCCTTTTCGAAAATCTAGCCAACTCAATCATGTTAATGAATGAAATGATAAAAAGTAATATTTCAATCTACCTTTAGAATTATTAAATGATCCTAGAATAAATTTTGAAAATGAAGTAGCACCAGCTATTATACGTGCTACTCCCATATTAGCAGAGCTGATTATTAGATGGAGAATTGGATTTAAAAGGCGCATTTAGCAGATTTTGAAATGGCTTTCGGTGGTTGAATCGATAAACCTACTTTTTGTAAATTCTTTCACCATTTATGTAAGAAAATAACGGTATAATTGTATCGATCAACATGGGTATATAGAGGCGTAAAAAACGTAATAGTAAAAAGGAGATCTAGTTATGGCTATCTTAAAAGAGTACTTTGGTCATTCTGGTTGTGAAGTCGAAATAAATTTAACATTAGTTAATAATTCGAGTGTGAAATTTAATATTTATTTCCGGTCCGGCAAAAGTTTTCCTGATGTTCATTCAGAAATTCTTTGTATGAAATGCGATTTTTTAAAACTGGTAGATGATTTGAAACAAATTGATATTATGCATCTAAGTATGTTAGAACCTCATGATCCAGGATTGTGTATTTATCATATTCCTCAATTTGGTACTTATTATTACCCTGGATATGGTGTTCATCAATTACCTGAACATGAAAGAGAAGAAAGAGAACTTTACTATAAATTAATTTTTGTGTTAGATGCAGGTGAGAGAAATAATAAAAGTGCAACAGAATCTGGTCCCGCATTATGTCTAATCGTAAAAATGGAACAAATTAATGAATTCGTAAACAGTTTAAAGTCTGAGGTAAATAGTTTTTGACAAGCGTCGCACTAAAAAGGCCAATCATCTCTTGTTATATTTAAACAAAGGCTAACACAAAAAACATACATACTAGTTATTTGAGGTGGGAAAGGTTCCCCACGCGCTCCCTATACTGTAGGTACCAAAGATCAAGATTCCCACCCTGCTAATAACTGTTAATCAACGAACCCCCACTTTACTTTTGAAGTTGTGAGTCTTTTTCTTGTCTTAAATCAAATTCTTGCTCTAATAAGGAATACATAAATAAATTATCAAATTTCCCATTTGTGTATTCATAGTTTCTCAAAAGTCCTTCTCTTACAAATCCCTGTCTTTCGAACAACTTTTGTGACGATAGATTTAGTGGTTCAATTAATGCTTCAATCCTTTGTAAGTTCATTTTTTCAAAGCCATATGTAACCACCGCTTCAATAGCCTCACTTGCTATCCCTTTTCCCCAATAGTCTTTGCTTAGTTCAATGCCAATTTCTGAACGAAAATGCTTTGAAGCCATATTGAGGAACCCGCAACTCCCGATCATCTCGCCCTGCTGCTTTAACGTAATTCCCCACCTGATGCCCGTTTTCTTTTCAACTATTGATTCATACCATGAAATTTCATCTAACGCCTCATTCACTGTTTTAAATGGCGCTAGACCAATGTGTTTCGTTACTTCTTCCTGAGATAAATACGTCAACATACTTTTGGCATCCTCTTTCGTCACCTGTCTTAAAACCAATCGTTCTGTTTCAAGAATCGGAAATGAATTGACTTCTATCACAATTTATCTCTCCTTTTTATTTTATGCGATTTTTAACTTTGAAAAATGAACCATTGATTTAGTAGCGGTGTTCGAGTATTTTAGGCCCTTTACTATAATCAGTACGTGATAAAATGATCTCCAAAAATAAATCAAGCGGAATTGTAAAATCACCAAATCGATGATACGACATATCCAAAAATATGTGCAAAATACATAAGATATCGCTTGCTGACGCTTATTACCGAATAAGTCGTATAGCGATTTGCTCGATCTTGCACATCCTGCATAAAAAAATGCAGCGATATAAAACGAAACGCCGACAGATTCGAACGATTAAGAATTTATAACATTAGAAAGACACAACTCGCCCAAAACAGGGCGAGTTGATGTCCTTACTTATGTGGTTAAGAAAGTTATACTTTTTTAACCACTGAAAAAAGAATGCGTCTCGTCGCAACAACCGATTTCGGTATTGAGCCTCATAGTAAAAAAAGACTTATCTCGATTCATTTAATGGCTCCCATTAGAGTACGCTTCGCTAAAATTAGTAGAAATGATGAACTTGTCAATCCAAGTATTGATTTACATAAAATCGAAGAAAAAGTCCAAGCACTACAGCATTCAAAAACGAAATACTTCGCTGTTGTGCAGAAAACTTTTCTATTCTTCGCAACTTTAGATGGAAAACCGTTATAGACCGCTCTCTAAATGGACATTTCCCGTGCAATAAACCGCTTGCGCTCCAACTAATATGACTAACTAAAGAAACAAAATAATGTGGTATAAATTCCCTTTTTGATTGTTTATTTTATTATACACGTGAACAATTAGCAAATTGCACAATAGATTGATCGCAACAGCCGATATTGTTTCTACAGGCTGAAATGGAATATAATAGAAAAGAAACGGCATGCTTTAGGCGTTTTCATAGGTCTAGGATGATGCCATTTACATGGGAGAACAAAGAGGAAAGGCGTACTAAGGGGAATTATGCGTATTAGGTAACCAGGTAACATTGAAATCGAGTTGTCGGGGATGGTGCTGGGACGGTCGTTGTAATGGCCGAAAGATGAAAATAGAGATTTTATTACATTGAAACTTTTTATGCTAGGCATCAGCAAATATAATTATTTCCATATTATTCTTGTATTCTTTTAAGTTTATATTGCATAATATATTCATGTATTAGAGATTTATAAGGAGAGGGGTCAAACCATTGAAGACAGTTCGTATTTTATTAGTTTTACTTGTTACTTTTGGTCTTTTTTCTATAACACCTGCTTTTGCAGCAGAAAAAACCATTGATCAATATTACATAGATGATGTAGATTATGGGCATGGGGCATATGAACAATTAGAACGCTTCTTGTATGCAGATATCATAGATGGATATGAAGAAACAGAGGTTTATGAAGAAGATGGAGAAGAATATGAATATACATCTATTCTTTTAAAACCAGAAAATAATATTACCCGTGCACAATTCACAAAAATTTTGGTGAATGCTATGAATTTAACAAGTGGTGAGATCAAAAAATCGTTCCCTGATGTAAATTCTTCAGCTTGGTATTATAACTATGTCCAAATTGCTAGTAGCAGAGAGATTATTACTGGAAAAGAAGATGGAACCTTTAAACCAAATGATAAGATTACACGTGCTCAAATGGCTACTATGATTTATCGTGCATTTAATGAGACGGTGGATTTTTCAACGACAGGAAAAACTTTCAAAGATGTAACTCAAAATAGCTACGCTTATGAAGCAGTTGTAAAAACAGCAGGTGTCGGAATCGTAAATGGTTATGGAGACGAGTTCAAACCGAATAATTCCGCTAAACGTTCCCATGCCGTATTGATGATTGACCGTGCATTACATCTAGAATCTGGAACAGCTGAAGACGAACTTTCAGTGATTCAAACTGTAAATCGTAACGTCACAGAAGAGTTGTCACTATACTCTGAACAACAAAATCTTGAAGCGTTGGAAGCTCTTTATCGCGAAACAACAACGGGTTATTATCTAGCTTATTCACTTGATAACCAGAGTCTACTAGATGACCCTGAATATTCATTTGGTTCCACTACAATCGAACAAGTGGGTGAGCATTCAAGCAGAATTATTTCATTAAATAAGCGTTTTGCAGAAGTTAAAGTAGACAATCTAAAGGTTCATGTTTCCTTTAGTGAACCAGACATGGACATGAAATTTGAAGTGACAGTGGATATATCAGGAACTGCATATTTAAAGAAAACAGACGGCGGAACTTGGAAAATTTATAACATTGTCCATGATGAAGAGGACTATGAAGATACGCTAACTGCAGCTATGGCTGGTAATTAACCTTAAAAAGATTCCCAACTCTACTTTAAAGAGGAGGGAATCTTTTTTTCTAAATTTAGATATAAAAACGAATGGAACAAAATAGATATGAACTGAACCCCGAGTAAGTCCATTTTTTTTAAAGTGTCCACTATTCGGGGTTCAGCTCAGAGTTGCTTTTTTTTCTCCTCTTTTTCAAGAAAACTAGCATAAAACCGCCCACAATAGGAAAGAAAAAAATAGAGAAGAAATTTTGAGCGTAGCATAGAGTAGAAAAGAATAGAAAAAATTGGCGCAGAATAGGCGAGGGTAGGGTATAGAACAGACGATTTCAATAGAGGAGCGTATACAAGAGGTACTTGCGAAGGATCCCTTATTTCAAGTCATTCAGGAAACAACAGCTGAGCAGCATAGGACTAATAACAGATGACGGCTATTGTACACAGCCAAGAGCATATTGTGCATATTGGCAAACTTATTCCTACAAAGGTAACCTAAAAAACACGCGATGAGCAATAGTCGATCGCGTGCTACTGATTACTAGTTAACTTGTAAACCAGTTAATTGGTTGTACATTTAGTTGAACATTAATTTGTTTAATTTCTTGGAAGTCGTCTAAACCATATTTCCCTAAGCTACGACCAATACCACTTTGCTTATAGCCACCCCATGGAGCTTCTACGTAAGTTGGGTGGTAATAGTTGATCCAAGTAATACCTGCACGGATTTGCTTGATAACTCGTAATGCTTTTGCACCGTCATTTGAGAATACAGCACCTGCTAAACCGTAATCTGAGTCGTTCGCTAATCGAATAGCTTCTTCCTCAGTGCTAAATTTTTGGATTGTTACCACTGGTCCAAAGATTTCTTCACGTACAATACGCATATCGTTTGTAACATCTATGAAAACAGTCGGTGCGATAAAGAAACCTTTATCTAATCCATTTTCTGTTAATCGGTACCCCCCCGTTGCTAACGTCGCACCTTCTAGTTTACCAATTTCGATGTATTCTAAAATGCTGTTCATTTGTCCTTCGCTTACGATTGCCCCTACATCGATACCTTCTTGTAAACCAGGTCCTACTTTAATATTTTTTGCACGTTCAACATAGCGTGCCACGTACTCATCGTAAATACTTTCTTCGACTAGAATACGGCTACCTGATGAACAAACTTGCCCGCTGCCGAAGAAAATACCGAATAAGCCGTAGTCTACTGCTGTTTCTAAATCTGCATCTGCGAAAACGATATTCGGTGATTTCCCACCAAGCTCTAATGAAATTTTCTTTAAATTACCCGCTGCTGCACGCATAATTTCACGGCCAACTTCTGTACTTCCAGTGAACGATACAAGATCAACATCTTTACTTTCTGCGATTGTTTGACCAACCACTGAACCACGACCCATGACTAAGTTGGCTACCCCTTTTGGAATACCTACTTCTTCCATAATTTCGAATAATTTAGTTGTTGTAATCGGTGTTAATTCTGCTGGTTTGTAGACAATTGAATTCCCTGCAGCTAGTGCTGGTGCAATTTTCCATACACCCATTAATAACGGGAAGTTCCAAGGAACGATTAGCCCCGCAACCCCCACCGGCTCTTTTACGACCATTGATTGCACCGTATCAGGCACTTGGTATGTTTCGCCTTCTGGATGTAAAATTAAACCTGCATAGTAACGGAAGCAAGTTGCTGCGTCGGCAATATCAAATGCTGCTTCGTCTTTACGCTTGCCGTTATCCATTGTTTCAAGCACTGTAAGCTCTTCAGCACGTTCATCGATTTTGTCTGCAATTGCATTTAGGATCGCTGCACGCTCATGTGTTGTTTTGCTTGACCAAATCCCTGAATCGAATGCTACACGTGCTGCCCGAATTGCCTCTTCTGTTTCTTCCTTACTTGAACGCGGTGCATATGCGATGATTTCTTGGTTTGCTGGATTGATGACAACGTTTACATCTTCTGAAGAAGTTGAACGCCACTCTCCGTTAATATAGTTTTTAAGCTTTAGCACTTGTGTTAATGTTTTCATTTACAATTCCCCCTTATTTCCCTTTATATTTTGATTGCAATCCTGTCAGATTTTGCACGTGAGCAGCATGGTAAAATGGCTTTACGCTTAACTCGATCTTCATCCTTTAAGAAAAAGTCTCGGTGATCCACTTCTCCCTCGGCTACCTCTAGCTCACAGCTACCACAGCCACCAATTTTACATGCATGTGGTGCGTCAATGCCGGCCTTTAGCAATGTGTCCAACAGTGTATCTTCTTCGCTCACATAAAGCGTTTTATTGCTCTCTGTTAGCTCCACGGTAAATGGTTTCCTTTGCTTTGCATTATCCGTAGAATTTGAAAAAATTTCAAAATGAATCGAATGCTCCGGATAGCCGTAGCTACCTGCCACCTCGCGATACTCTTTTACCATCTCAATCGGTCCACAGAAATAGACATGAGAACCGACGCGATGTTGTTGCATTATGTCTGGCGTCATACGATTTGGCTCTTCCATACGTGTAAAATAGAACGTACAATAATCGCCATATTCCGTTTTTAACAGCTCATAGAAGGCACATTCCTCCGGTGTACGTGCTGTGTAGTGTAGTTCAAACGTTTGCCAATCCTCTAAATCTTGTATAATCGTTAAAAATGGTGTAATGCCAATCCCAGCTGCATACAGTACATGATGCTTTGCGAGGAAACTTGGGGAAAAATGATTACGCGGGAAACTAATTTCAAGTGTATCCCCGACGTGCACTTGCTCATGCCAATAGCGTGATCCCCCACGCGATTGTTCATCTTTACGAATCGCAATCTCATAGTAGTTGCGCTCTGTTGGCGGACTAATAAGTGAATAGCTTCGCTCAAGCACATCATTTTGCCCTTCTATAAATGTTTTAATGTGTGCGCCACCTCGAAAACTTGGTAGCAGGAACCCGTCGATTGATACTAAGCGGAAACGTTTTACATAAGCCGTTTCCTGAACAATTTTTTCAACGCGTACTGGAATATTACCTGCTACTCTCATATGACTAAACCTCCTACTTTTTGCTGTTGTTCAACTGGCACAAAGGGATATCCAATATATCCTTTTCGTATCTTTGAATAGTAAGGTCCTACCTCTAAGTGTGCACCACAACAGCATTGTACTGGTGATGTAAAGGGAATTTCTGATGTGTTATAGCACTTCATACAGTACATAGAACGCTTTTTGCCCGATGTGACATATGTTTGAATCTCGCTTTCGCTCAGCCCTTCCAATGTACATAAATCAAATAACTTTACGGCTATATCCCAACTAGCCGCTATATAAAACTGCGTACCCATCGTTTGTTTGACAATAAATTGGCGAATAACGTCTTCTTGCTCAATATCACGTACTTCATAGGTCGCAATCGACGTACATTCAGGATGAACTTGAATTGCTCCTGCCTGCTCTTTACCCGACCGATCGAACAAAACTGCGATTTTACGACGATTAGATTCTATTGTGAATTCTTCGACAATTGTTGGTGACTTATCGAACAAAACTGGCCTATTATACATAGTACCCCCTCCATTACATATCTTTTTTTATGCGCTCTGCTTCACGACGTAAATACTCAATAGATTGTGATAGAAATGGCGCAATGCCTTTATATTCCGCCATTGCTGGTGGGATATCTTGTAGTACGCTATATGTTAAGTCAAACCATTCTTGGCGCAACTTTAAATCTTCTAATGGTAAAAACTGTGTATTTAGGACGAATAAGATCGAGTTACTACGAGGCATACGATAGAACTTTTGTTCCTCTACCCGTAAGCGTACAAGTTCTCCCGCATTTTCTGAAGTTATGAGATTACGTTGTGGCTCCCAAATATCCATAGTTTCATAGTTTACGTCCCAACGATCAGCCATTAAGTTCCAGTTAATACGCGTCCATGGTTCACCTGGCTCAATGGCTAATAAAAACTTACGAATACGCTCTACTAATTGATCGCCCTTTCGTGAAACGAATGGAACCGGTGCATGAATTTCATCAAACGACATTCCAGCGTTCCAGTTTGCTGAAAAGAGCGCCGCATAGGATACTTGACCAACCTCTAAAAAAAAGTTTTTATCGCGGTGCACCATCATAACAAAGTCATTGTGGAAGTGACGCCCGATAAAGTTTAGTGGTGCTTGCGGAATTGTCGAAGAATCCCCAAATACAAACGTAAACTCTTCACCGAAAATATTGTTGCGGAATATCCAATTATTCCCGTCTTTATCTACGTCGAAATGCTCAGGATAACGTTCAACTGCCATATCAACAAGCATCTCAAGTACTTCCCACTGCATATAATGCGTATTCTCCAGCTGTTGAAAGCGGACCTCTGGCTGCTCATCTAACAAGCGACGTTTCGTACGAACTTGCAACTCATACTCTGGGGTCACCTCGATGCAATTCAGGTTTTGAAGACGTTTTAAATCATTGGAATACCGGTAATTATCCGATGTAAATGGGAATGGAAATGTATCCAAATCCGTTGTTTTAAAATCTAATCCCTGTGTGAACATGAGTGAATCCTCCTCTAGTTTAAAATGCATTATCCTGTGAGATAACTGGTGCTGGTGTTGTAGCATGGTCCACTTCATATCGGAAAATAAATTTTGCTGAAACATAGTACACTATGAGTGCAACAAAGTAGGTTGGAATTCCAGCTGAAGTATATAGGAACAGCGTGCTAGACTCCGATGTAAGTGGGTTGTAAAGTCCCCAGTAAACGAAAATACTTGCTAAAATTGCTAAAATCGCCGATGGGTTAATCCCCTTCCAATACTTATAAGCACCGTCTGTATCATACAGCTGACGCAAAGAAATTTTCTGTTTCTTGACAAAGAAGTAATCCGCGATGATAATACCACCAAGACTTGCCATAATAAATGAAATGACAGCCATGAATGAGTTGAATGCATTATAGAATGCCGGACTCAATAATAGAAGAATCGTTGGGAGTGTTGTCCCCATCGAAAATAACCAAGAACGTTTAGGAAACATTGTTTTAAAGCTAATTGCTTGTGAATACATAAGGAAAATAACAGCCCCAATATTCGCTACAATAAGCATTAATAATCCGATTAAGCCACCCCATGTACCAGCAAGCGCCATCATCCAACTCGCCGGATCCAATGTCCCAACAATTAATGTGGCAAGCGCACCAATAATAGCAGCTAAGCAAACGATAATGCCATAGCTATAAAAACTCGCCTTATATGCGCTGGATTCACGCTTTGCAAGACGTGCATATTGCCCTAAATACGGCAACCATGAGAAGCCAGTACCAATGTTAATTTCTAATGCGGTCATAAACGACTGTGATTTTATATCAAATGGCTCAGCAGGTAAAAGGGAGCTGAGCGCTGGCACATTTGGAGCAAATAGAATTATTACAAGTAAGCCCAGTAAAAATAATAGGAATGCTGGCACTGCAACTAAATTGAATTTCCGAATCGCCATGGGTCCTTTAATCGTGACCATAAAGGCAACGAAAAATAACGCAATTGCAAAGAACGGTGCACCTGTTGTCACACTTGTAAAGAACGCTGGCAATTCGAGCCAAATGGCAATTTCCATTACAGCCTGACCTGTTATAAACATTGCAACTGACATATATCCAAGGGTTAGAATTAAGAAAATACCGAAGAAAATGGTTGAACCTACATATCCAAGTGCGCTACGGAATCCAACAAACGTATCAATTCCATACCTTGCAAAAAACAATGCAATGGGTGCAATTAAAACATCGGAAATGCATTTCCAAACAAAATGGCTACAATAGACTCATCAGCCTCAAGCATGCTCCCCGCATACGCTCCCGTAAGTAATCCAAATGCTGACAAACCAATTACCACTTGTACAAGCATTAAATCCCAGAAATTAAAAATTCGTTCTTTTTTATCTGTCGGCAAAAATCCAGAAGCAATATCACGTGATACAGCGGAAATTTCCTTTGGCATTTAATCTCTCCCTCTTGGCAATTTCATTTTTAATGCCTATCAAAAGATTGTTACAATTAAAGCAACTATAATACCAATTACCACAAGGCTCATCCCAAATGCATCTCTCATTTTGCATGATTTTCTTGATCATCTTCATTTTGTTCATAGTGCTGAATACGAGTTTCAAGTTCCGTATACGTTTCACGAGTAAGAGAATCTGTTGATTGTAAATTTTTGTTGTATTGTGAAGTTGAGCTCATTCCCACACCTCCTTGTTTTTCTTTTTCTTTTCTTACCTATTCCATAAGCAATTTACATGCCAAAAGGAAAGGAATCCTCCTATTTTCCGAATTTTCAAATAAATAAATTTACTATAATATTTCTAGGAACGTAAAAAACGTTTATTTTCACTTAATTTTCTTATCTATACACAAAAAAATAAATGAATATTAAAAAGGGTCTTTACCAAAACATGTTCTTTACTTTAAAAGAAAGTGTACTACTTTATAGGCACATGGAACGGAAGGCGGCGACTCCTGCGGGAAAAGCGTGAGCCTTGAGACCCCGCACGAAGCGTTTAGGAACGAAGGCTAAGAACGCCACGTCCTGTGGCAACGCCTTCGTGACCAACATCGTGTTGGCCCGAGGAGGCTCAAGCCACGCCCGCGGAAAGCGACCGCCTGGAGTGGAATGTGCTGTCAAGT